>NZ_JATABH010000002.1:0-179730 GCF_036533775.1 Vibrio sp. M260112
GATGCGGAAATGGCGGAATTGGTAGACGCACCAGATTTAGGTTCTGGCGCCGCAAGGTGTGAGAGTTCAAGTCTCTCTTTCCGCACCATTCTTTAAGTCTCTCTTTGAGAGCACTGCAGGTCTATCGCCAAGCGGTAAGGCAGCGGCTTTTGATGCCGCCATTCCCTGGTTCGAATCCAGGTAGACCTGCCATTATTTATAGGTTCACTAGATAAGCATCATTTGATGCCCCGTCTATTGTCCCAGGTTAGGCTCTCAGTAGCCTGCCATATACAACGTTGTCTTGATTTTACCAATTATCAGGATGACTACAGATTAAGATGCGGAAATGGCGGAATTGGTAGACGCACCAGATTTAGGTTCTGGCGCCGCAAGGTGTGAGAGTTCAAGTCTCTCTTTCCGCACCATTCTTTATAAACCCCAGCTTTTAGCTGGGTTTTGTTTTATCTGCTCTACGGAAAATTTGCTCGACGTACGATGTCGATAGATAAAAAAATCCAGCCGAGGCTGGATTTTTTGCTTAGAGTCATGACTTTTAAATTTGCTTAGAAATTAATTCCTTAGCCTAAAAGCCCCAACGCTGAGTTGGGCGCTTGCTTTGCTTGAGCAAGAACAGAGCTCGAAGCCTGAGTAAGGATCTGAGATTTCGTTAGAGCTGTCGTCTCTTTCGCGAAGTCTGTATCCTTAATTCGGCTCTTAGACGCATTCACATTTTCGTTAATGTTATCTAAGTTATTGATTGCATGGTTGAAACGGTTCTGGAACGCACCCAGTTCTGCACGGTGGCTATCAACAAATTTAAGAGCCGCATCAACAATCGCTACCGATTCTTGTGCACCACCAACCGACGTTACATCGATCGTGTCAACGGTAACCGCTTTAGCTTCACCGATACTTAGTTCGCCCGCTAAGCTACCACCAAAGGTTGCAACGCCTTCAACGCGGTTGTTATCGGTAAATAGCTGTAGTTTGCCATCTTGATCGACTGACGCTTTAACAAGATCAGTTTGACCATTGATGTAAGTCGCTAGCTCTTCGATGTCGTCACCAGCTTTTGCGTTAATCGCTACGTTTTGCTCTTGTCCAAACTTGTCAGTTAGCGTGATTGTAAGGTCATTTGCCCCACTCTGCACTGCCCAGTCTTTGCCTTGGCCATTCGCTGCAACGTAACTGTTACCACCCATCATAACGTTATCGCTACGCATATTGTTCATGGTAAGCATAACGGCTTCACCGTTGTCCGCACCAATTTGGAAGGACTTAGTCGCGAACGTACCATTCAGTAGCTTGTTACCACCAAAAGAGGTTGTTTCTGCGATACGGTTAAGTTCATCATTCAGTGCCGTGATCTCTTCTTGAATCGCTACACGCTCAGACTTAGAGTTAGAGCCGTTAGCTGATTGAAGTGATAGATCACGCATACGTTGTAGGATGTTGGTTGTTTCGTTCATGGCACCTTCAGCTGTTTGTGCCATCGAAATACCATCGTTTGCGTTACGTACTGCGACGTCTAAACCTCGGCTTTGTACATTCAAACGGTTAGAAATTTGTAGACCCGCAGCGTCATCTTTTGCGCTGTTGATCTTAAAACCGGATGAAAGTCTTTCCATCGACACTTGTTGAGCATTTGAAGCGCTATTTAAGTAGCGTTGTGCTGTCATTGCCGCGACGTTTGTATTTACATTAACCGCCATAGTGGTTCTCCTATTGATTTCCGTAGACTGGAGGTAAAGGTTTCCGACGTCTCGGCAAACCAATTAGTTCTCTCAAAGTAACCTTATTAGCGACATTAATCTGATTAACTTTAGAGCTATTTGGTCAATTTCTATAAAAAAATGGGGTTAACAGTAGCAGATTGATACGGTTAGCAGATATGAACTTAATTGCTAAAGAAATAGGAACTTCAGCCGATAATGCGCGTTTTCGCTGTCGAGGGAGTGAATTTGAAAATAGTTTTCTTTGGGCAAAAGAAAAGCCCCTTTTCCTTTGAGAGAACCGGGGCTATTTGGTAGCCAATGCCAATATGGAGATCGAGAGAAATGATCACAGCCTGGCTGCCGCGCTACATAGGTGACTCCAGTGATGGAGCAGGTGAGAGAGAACTCCATTACCTAATCACCTATGTTTGCCGTCAAACTTCCACTAACCCTACGTCTAGGTTTACGTTAGTGAAAAGGTTGACCACTACTGCAATAGTGACATTGCAGAGTTTGGCAACTGTTTTGCTTGAGCAAGTATTGAAGTACCTGCTTGTTGCAGAATTTGTGCTTTTGTCATCGCCGTAGTCTCTTTCGCGAAATCAGTGTCGCGGATTCGACTGTTCGATGCTTCTACGTTTTCTTGGATGTTGGCCAAGTTGTTGATGCTGTGGCTTAGACGGTTTTGTTTCGCACCTAAATCAGCACGTTGTGAATCTACGTACTTCAGTGCCGCATCAACAATACCTATCGCGTTTTGAGCGCCACCAACCGAACGAACATCGATGTTCTGTACTGTTGTTTGCACACCAGGACCACCGTTTAGGCCAAGTTCACTTGCAAGACCACCTGAGATGTTCAGGTTACCCTCTAAATTAGGCTCTGCGGCAAAGATCTGCAGTCTTCCATCTTGGTCTACAGACGCTTTAAACTTGTCTGTTTGGCCGTTGATATAAGTTGCAAGCTCTTCGATGTCGTCGCCTTCTTTAGCGATAATATCGAGTGTCACTGCTTCACCATCCTTCGTCGTGAACTCAAACTTCAAATCTTTTGCTGCGCTTGGTACACCCCAGTCTTTATCTTTGGCTTTCTCAGCATCAGAAATAAAAGTTTGTCCGCCCATACGGAAATCGTCTGCACGTACACTGGTTAAGCCCATTATGATCGCTTCACCTGAACTCGCACCGATTTGGAATGACGCTTCGCCAAATGAACCATTTAGCAATTTACGACCACCAAATGATGTTGTTTCTGCGATACGGTTTAATTCATCTTGCAGTGCCGCTACTTCTTCATGTAGAGCTTGGCGCTCTGACGTAGAGTTAGTGCCGTTTGCTGATTGTAGTGACAAGTCACGGATACGTTGAAGAATCGATGTTGACTCATTCATTGCACCTTCAGCTGTCTGGGCAATAGAAATACCGTCGTTGGCATTACGCATTGCTACGTCAAGACCACGAGACTGAGCCGTTAATCGGTTCGAAATCTGTAGGCCAGCCGCATCATCTTTTGCACTGTTGATCTGTTGACCAGAAGACAAACGCTCCATAGAGGTATTCAGATCACCCGTTGCTTTGTTTAGGTAACGCTGGGCTGTCATTGCCGAAACGTTAGTATTTACTGTAATGGTCATAGTTTGCTCTCCTATTGAGTTCGCAAGTGCTTGCGAAGCGGCCAGCTTTGTCTCATTTGGAAGCACTGACCGTAAATGCCTTGCTAAGCAGATCGATTACCTGCTTAAAACTAATTTGTTTAACTCTCAATTAACTGATTCAAGTTGTGTGCCAATTTTAAAAATCCGGAAAATAAATTTATTTATCCTTATTTATTAGCAACTTGAATCTAGTGATTGCAAATTATCCTAATTGAACAAATTACACTCACCGCCTGCGGCAAGCTCGTTGCCGCTCTTTTGCCACCTGACTTGCCACTCATCGTGGTTTCGTTTTGCTGGCAAACTACATCTATCTCGCTCTTATGGCATGGCGCATAAGGCATTGAGATTAGATGTAGTTAAATAGTGTTAAGTCTTTGGTTTTACCAAACGCTTGTTGTGACGCTTGTAGTGCTCGCGAGTTCTCGTTGAATTCGATAATCGCTTCTGCATAATCCAGATCTTCAAAATTACTTTTTGATTTAGCCAACGTCATTTTGAAGTCGTCATGCTGCTCTTCTTGGATATCAAGTGTATTTAGCCTTGCACCCACATCCGTGCGCGCCTTGTTCAAATGAATGAAAGCGGCATGGAACTCTTGTGTAATCTGATGTAACTGAGCGGTGTTGGATGCGTCTGATACCGAACCTCGTGAATACTCCATCGCATCTTTAAACGTTTCAAACACACTGAAGGTACGTCTCGGCTCTAAGCTGATCTCATCACCTTTGGTAATCTGGCCTTTGACCTGAATTTTCACGCCTTCGTATTGAATGCCTTTGGCAGGGTCAAAGGTGTCTGCTTTAACGACTGAACCATCACGTTCCAACTGGTACCCATATTTGCCGTCGGGCATATCGACAAAAGTGACTTTATAGGTCGACTGATCGTCTGGATTAATGTTGATAGCACGCTCTAGTAACAGTTCTGATGCGTCTTTTAGGTTGTACTTAGGTTCAAAATCACCAAATGGATTGTCTATTTCCATATACAGCTTGCTGCCTGGATCATTAATCGGCATTTCTAAGCTGTTGGAGATCTTCATCTTGCGTTGATAGTCATCGCCTGCATACACCACCTCTCCATCCTTATCACGGAAGAATGGTTGGTTTTTAGGTTTAGTACCGGCAAAGATATAGTTGCCGGATTCATCTTGAACATTGACCAAGTTGAGGAAGTTATTGGCAATCTCTTGGATCTCTCTACGCTTCGCTAATCGGTCTTCTGGTGATAAGGCACCATTGATCATTTCCATCACCGTGCGTTTCGCTTCATCAGCAAACTGTTCCGCATTGGAGATAATGACCTCATGGTGCTCTAGACGATTGCGAGTCAACACAATCGCATCAGTAAACTGACGTAATTGCTCTTTTTGCTGACCAATGTTTTGGATGTAATGCGTTGCCAGTGGATCATCACTGGCTTTCATTAACTTTTTACCCGACGCTAACTGCGCCTGATTATGGTGGACTTTCGCTTCTGAACGACGCAAATCATTCTGTACTGATTGATAGTTATGGAAGCTAGAAATACGGTTCATCATTTATGCCTCCTTATCTCAACGCCAGAATGGTGTTAAAGGTATCATTTGCCGCCTGCATGATGCGTGAAGAAGCCATATACGCTTGCTGGAACTTCATCATGTTTGCCGCTTCCTCATCGAGGTTAACGCCAGAAATCGACGCCACACGTTCCTGCGCTGCTTCTTTTTCTAAGCGCGACACATCAGTCAGCCTTGAAGCGGTCGACATCTGCAAACCAACGTTTGTATTGAGGTTGTGATAGATATCCAGAATGGTCGATTCGCCATCATTGAGCTTTTTATCCGTCTGGATGTTTTGCATTTTTAGCAAGTTGCCGTTGTCACCTTCTGAAGGGACAAGGTTTGCCGTAAACTTGTCATTCGGCAATGCACCATCGGTCAACTCAAATGAGGTGCCCTGCACTGTCACAACACCCGATGGTGGGTAGTCTCGTGGATCAAGCAGTATATTGCCTTTGGTGTCAGTAACGGCAAACTGTTTGCCGTCCGGTGAGATGATGACTTCAAACTCACGTAATGTGCCCGCTTGTTCAATACTGAACTTCGCCTTGCCTTGAGCAAAGGTTGTGGATGCTTCATAACTTTGTGCGGCAATATCACTTGGGTCATTCGTTGCCATCTTCATCTGTGCCGCGCCACTTCGAGTTGGTCTCAACAGAACGCGCTCTCCAGACTCTAGATCCTTACGAATATCGATACGGATGCCGTCAAGTGTGATGGCATTGTCGACAACGGGAACAATAAATTGCTCTCCAGAAGGGCGCGTTATGTAGTAATCCCCGCCCGTGTATTGCAGAGAGTACTCGCCACCAACTAACTTGTTGGTATCTTCAATAAACACCGCAACATCAGCACTTGAATTCGATGACGTCACGACTCTAGACTTTGCCACCACATCCGAGTTCACATCGGTAAACATCAGACCACCAATGTTGCCTCTTAAATCAAGACCTTGAGACTGGAGCTTGTTGACTTGGTATGAGAATGAAGTCGCTAATCGTCCTAACTCATCCATCAATTGAGGAATTTTATCATCGCGCATCGAGAGCATAGCTCCGATTTTGCCATCAATATCCTTGGTGGTAATCGCCTTAATACCTTTACCTTCAATCATGGCAAGACGACGCTGATGAACATCTGGATAACCGTCAATCATCTTGAGTTCACTCGCTTCAGTTCCTGAAACGAGGGTGTGTCCATTACCAATGTGAATATTAAAACCTTCAGCGTTTTTACGCGGCGTGACAGTTACCTTGGTGTACTCAGACAGTTCCGCGACCAGTTTTTCATGGGTGTCCATCAAATCATTGTGTGGCCCAGGCGTACGCATCATCAATCGATGTAAGTCTCTAATTTCCAAAGCAAGTTGATTGACACGTTCTATGCCAAGCTCAAGTTTTTTATTGGTGACATCGGATTGACGACGGATGGTTTCATGGAAATCATTAAGGTTTTGCGTAATCAGATTCGCTTTCTCTAGCACAACCTTACGTGCCCCCACATCATTCGGACTGTCTGCGAGTGATTTCACCCCATCGAACCATTCATTAAGATTTTCAGGAATTTTTTTCGATGCCACTGAAGAGAGCATGCTAGATAGCATCTCTAAATTGCCTTCGTCATCGACTTTATGCGCATAGTTAGTGGTAGAGACATTGAGTTCATTGACGGCAAACTGATCCCAAGAGCGGCGAACTTTTTCCACATGGACGCCCATACCGTAGGTTTCCCCACCGTATTGACGTGGCATGTTTGTGCCTTGTATCACCGACTGACGGCTGTAACCCTCTGTATTTACATTAGAGATGTTATGACCAGTGGTGTTGAGTTGTCTCTGAGCCGTCAGTACGCTTTGCGAACCAAGATTCAGAAGATCAGACGCCATATTGCCCCCAAGAAACCTTTAAAAATCAGTGTTAACTGAATATCTGAATTAAGATTTGCAATATGTGTGCCAAAGCGAGAAGCGAGAAGCGAGAAGCGAGAAGCGAGAAGCGAGAAGCGAGAAGCGAGAAGCGAGAAGCGAGAAGCGAGAAGCGAGAAGCGAGAAGCGAGAAGCGAGAAGATTCTGAAAGGGTCGACAGTGCATATCAACACTTTCCTTTTAAATTCAGGTAATTAGACTCAAATATTAGCCTGCACTGCCTGCAACTTTCGACTCACTCACCACCAGCTCCTCTCGATGGACGAAGTCCGTTCTCGATTCTCGGAGCGAAGCGTTCTAGTTCTCCATCGGCGCAGCCCTCGAGTTACATCTGATCAATCCGCGCCTTAACGCTTAGCACCTTATCGGCGTAACGAGGATCAGTCGCGTAGCCAGCTTGATGAATGCCACGGATAAACTCTTCATTGTTTCCACCATGACGAAGTGCAGTGGTGTAACGAGGGTTTTGATTGAGAAAACGAACATAGTCGTTAAAGCTCTCTTCATAACTTTGATAAGAGCGAAATGCTGCGTGTTCTTTGACTGGCACCCCTTGATGGTACTCAAGAGTTTGTGTCGCAACACGGTCACCTGACCAGCTACGGTCAGCTTTAATATTGAATAGGTTATTACTGCTGCCGGCCGCGTTGTTCACAACCTTTTGGCCCCAGCCGGTTTCAAGTGCGGCTTGAGCAAGCAGCAATGAAGAATCAATACCTAATGCACGAGCTGCTTTCTCTGCGTAAGGCTTCATTGATGCGACAAACGACTCAGGCGAGTCAAATCGAGAAGGCTCTTTAGTTGCAGAAACTGCGGTTGGCGCTGAAGCGGTATTGGCTTGCTGTTGACGGATACGATCGACTCTTTCCATCATTGTCTCAAAATCAGCGTTGCGTGCGTTGGCGTTCTGGTTTTCAACCTTACCGGAAGTCAGCTGAGCGACAATCATATCGGCTAAGCCCAGAGAACCTGATGCACTCAATTCACTCGCCATCTGCTCATCCATCATCTGACGATAGAATTGTTGGTTTTGGCTATCCATCAAGCCAGACTCAAATGTGGAGTTAGCGTCACGCATTGACTTAAATAGCATGTTAGTGAAGATAGCTTCGAACTGTTTCGCGGCAGCAGCCAGCGCTTCTTTTTCACTCCCCTCATCACCTTCAACCGCTTTCTTACGCAGTTTATCTAGGTTAGCGATATCATGAATAAAACCGATGTCATTACCGTTGTTAATCATGTTCTACTCCTTAGATAACAATGAGTTGGCCTTCGATTGCACCCGCTTGTTTGAGTGCTTGAAGGATTGCCATTAAATCCGAAGGTGCAGCGCCAACTTCGTTCACCGCGCGAACGAGATCATCGAGCGTCAGACCTGGCTCAAACTTAAACATCTTGCCCTGCTCTTCAGTGACTTCAATGTCAGTATCCGGTACCACAACGGTCTCACCACCACCAAAAGCATTAGGTTGGCTAACATTGAGGTTTTCTTTAATCGCCACTGTCATGCCGCCATGTGTGACTGCCGCAGGTTTAAGTCGTACGTGCTTACCAACCACGATAGTGCCAGTGCGCGAGTTAACAATGATTTTTGCGGAGCCGTCTGCTGGGTCAAACTCAATGTTCTCAATCGCAGATAGGTAAGCAACGCGTTGTGTAACATCACGAGGTGCACGGACTTTGACGGAAGTTGCATCGACCGCCGATGCCGTTTGAGGACCGAGGAAGTTATTTACCGCATCAGCCATACGCTGTGCAGTTGTAAAATCTGATTCAAGCAAGTTAAAGGTAATGTAGTCGCCGCGGCTAAATGGCGTTGGTATTTCACGTTCGACCATCGCGCCGTTTGAAATCATACCTGCTGCTGGATTATTCCCAACAATTTTCGACCCATCCGCCCCCGAGGCACTAAAACCGCTCACGACCAAATTGCCTTGGGCAACGGCATAAATTTGCCCGTCGAGACCCTTTAGCATCGTCTGCATTAACGTACCGCCACGTAAGCTTTTTGCCGATCCAATTGAAGAGACCGTCACGTCGATGGTTTGTCCTTGCTTAGAAAATGCAGGCAGTTCAGCGGTAACGATAACGGCAGCCACGTTTTTACTTTTCGGTTTCGTACCTGGTGGCATCTGAATACCAAAGTTCTGCAACATGGCGTTAAAGCTCTGATCAGTAAAGGGAGTGGATTCTCCAGTACCTGGCAGACCTGTAACCAGACCATAACCGACCAGTTGGTTGCTACGAACACCAGCGACCTGAGCAACGTCTTTGATGCGTGCTGCTTGCGCTGAAGCCGCGAGGACCAACAAGCTTGTAAATAGGAGAAACAACTTTTTCATGACCATACCTTTACTCTAACTCTTTGCCATCTTTACTGTCGTGCCAAAAAAGCGGCATCAGATGGATTTAGAGAGATACATTAAAGAATCGTGCCAAGAAACCTGGCTCTTGCATATCTTGCTGTGTTCCTGTACCTGAGTACTGAATTCTTGCGTTTGATATGCGGTTTGACGCAATAGTGTTGTCGTAATCAATATCATCAGGACGAATCGTTCCGCTGAGTCGGATATATTCATCGCCAGTATTAAGTGTCAACCACTTCTCACCACGTATGACCAAGTTGCCGTTCGCCAGTACTTCAATCACTTCAACTGTAATTGAACCAGAAATGCTGTTACTTTGATTTGCCGCGGCACTGCCACTGAATTTATTGTCGTTGCTTAAATTGTACGAAAAGTTGTAGTCACCAATGTTAAGTTGCTGACCACCCACTTCTAGTGGATCCATCGACGCATCATTGTTTTTAGATAGATCTGCGTCAGAGCTTTTTGCCGCTTTAGTGCTTTCATCTAACGTAACCGTGATGATGTCGCCGATACCGCGTGGTTTGGAATCGTCATATAGGCTGGTAGTTTGAGCCATGTTAAACAGCGATCCCGTTTCCGCCGCATAATGCTCAGGACGATGTGTCGGATGTATCGGTGCCCATGCAGGGTCCCCCGCAACAGGGTCAGCTCGACCGCGCAAGGTATCGATAACGCCTGCGCTTTCGTCATCCGATTTGTCCCCTTCGACCGCGTCAACGGTTGTGGTTCCTTGAACGACATCAGGAGTTTCAATCGGTGGCTCAAGCATAGTACAGCCTGAAACAACTGTAAGAGCGAAAAGTGCGAGTAATCGATTCATTGCCCTATCCCTAAATTAAAGCTGCTGGTTAACAAAGCTCATCATCTTGTCTACCGCAGAGATGACTTTGGAATTCATTTCATAAACACGCTGAGCTTCGATCATATTGACCAGCTCTTCCGTCACGTTGACGTTTGATGTTTCCAACATTGACTGTCTTACTTCACCGAAACCGTCGAAACCAGGAACACCTTCTTGTGGATCACCACTCGCACCTGTCGGTAGGTATAAGTTTTGACCAATAGGTTCTAAACCACCTGGGTTGACGAAATCTACCGTCGCGATCTGGCCAATCACTTGGTTATCTTGCTGGCCTCGCACGCGAACTGATACTTCACCGTCGGTACCGATCGTGACACTAATCGCGTCCTCAGGGATGGCAATTTCTGGCTCTAGGGCGTAACCCGCACCAGAGGTGACAATAACGCCTTCATCATTGACCGTGAACTGCCCGTTACGTGTATAACCGATGTTGCCATCTGGCATCAGGATCTGGAAGAAACCATCACCCTCAATCATCATATCGAGACTGTTGTTCGTTGTTTGAGTGTTACCCTGAGTGTGAACTTTTTGCGTCGCCACTACTTTAGAACCCGCGCCTAACATCAGGCCGCTTGGCAGTTCTGTATTTTGCGATGACTGACCACCTGGCTGATTGATGTTCTGGTAGAACAAGTCTTCAAAAACGGCGCGGCTCTTTTTGTAACCTACCGTTGATGCGTTAGCCAAGTTGTTTGAAATTGTTGAAATATTGGTTTGCTGAGCGTCTAACCCAGTCTTACTTACCCATAGTGCCGGATGCATAACCTTCTCCTAAAATTTGTTAGCTCATACGAAGCAGAGAGTCAGACGCTTTGTCCATATCTTCTGCGGTGCTCATCATTTTCACTTGCATTTCAAACTGACGTTGCAAGTCAATCAGGCTAGTCATCTCGCCAATTGCATTGACGTTGCTGCCTTCAATTGCGCCTGTGAGCAGTTTTACACCGGCATCCGCTTCGTATGCCGCATTAGGATCTTTTGCACGGAACAAGCCGTTTACATCTTTGAATAGTGATTGATTATTGGTGCTAGTGAGCTTGATTCGATCAACGATTTCTATTGCATCTGCCGGAGCTCCTTGAGGAACAACCGAGATGGTGCCATCGTTGCCGATTTCAATTTTGCTGACTGGAATTGGCAGAGTAATTGGCGCACCTGCTTCACCAAGAACAAGATTACCGTTGCCACTCACCAACATACCGTTAACGTCAACTTTTAAGTTGCCATCGCGTGTTAGGCCTTCTTTGCCGGTTTTATCGAGAACCGACATCCAGCCTTGACCTTGGATGGTAACGTCGAGATCTCGTCCTGTCGTGATCACGCTACCTTGTTGAAAATTATGTCCCGGACGTTCAGTCATGCTAAAGACGCGACTTGGTAAACCATCGCCATATGCTTGCATTGAACGAGCTTGCGCCAAATCAGCACGAAAGCCCGTAGTACTGACGTTCGCCAAGTTGTTTGCTCTAAGCTGTAGCGCTTGCATATTCTGCTTGGCTCCGCTCATCGCTAGAAACAGTGCACGATCCATAATTTGCTCCAAAAATCACAATTCAGATCAATGAAAGCAACTTATGTGCCAATATTAATTTTCCTTTATTATCAATAAACTAAAATGAAAGCGGCAAAAATAGAAAGGAGTAAGAGGAGTGCATTGCCTGTTGCGGCAACAATAGCAAGCTGATGATTGCCACCAGCTTGCTAAACAGATGATTGCGAGTATCGCTAAATAGAGATTAACGAATCTGTAGGATGTTTTGTTGCGTTTGGTTATGAACTTCAAGTGAACGAGAGTTCGCTTGGAAGTTACGCTGCGCAGAGATCAAGTCGACAAGTTCTTGCGTCATATCGATGTTAGATTGTTCAAGGACACCACTGTTAATGGAACCAAATGAACCTTTGTTCGACTCACCCCAGACTTTCGCGCCCGACATCTGAGTTGCATCCCATTGCGTACCACCTTTCTTGTCTAGACCCTGCTCATTTGCAACACGTACCAAGGCAACACGGCCCAGAGTGTTCGATTCACCATTTGAGTAGGTTCCAAGAACGCTGCCATTTTCATCGATGTCAACTTTGGTCAAGAAGCCGGTAGTCGCCCCATCTTCATCAAACCTAGTTAACTCGAATGGTGCGGCAAACTGAGTTGCACCATCAAGCCCGAACGACAGAGTTTGATTGATATCGGCACCGTTGAGGTCGACTGGGTTTGCTCCCGCACCTAATGGTTCAGATACAATGTTTTGTCCATTGTTCAAGCTTGCCAGTGTACCGTCGTTGTTAAAACGCATAGTATGACCGATGTGCCCGGTAGGGCTCGTAGCATCACCACCTACAATATTTATCGGTTTCTCACCCGCACTGTCGGTGACAGTGTAGTAAGTTTGCCACGTATTAGGCTGATTTTGATCTTTGAGGTAATACGTCGTCATCTTGTACGACTGCCCCATAGAGTCATAAATCGTTGATGACGTAGAACGGTTGTAGGTTTCTGGATCGGTATAGTCAAACAGCGTCGGATCTTTGAGGTCGCCATTTGCAGGTAGGTTAACACCGACTTCAATATTCGACGTTTGTTTTGGTTTACCGAACTCTTTTGGTATGTTGATAGGAGATGGCTCATAAGAGAGCACATCACCGGTGTCCGGGTTAACTTGGTAGCCAAGTAAGAACTCATCATTGGCCGTTACCATGTAGTTATCTTTATTGAGGTGGAATGCCCCATTTCGAGTTAACTCATTGGAGGTTGGTGTGAGTCTATCTTTAGCGACAGCAAAGAACCCTGTACCGGACACTCGCAAGTCCATCGGATTGTTCGTATAAATACTTGAACCTTCGTGGAACTGCTGAGCAACCTGCGCCGCTTGAACACCTTGCCCAGGCGTGGTTTTCGCATGAGTAAAGAGTGAATTTGAGTATACATCGCCAAACTCTGCACGTGACTCTTTAAAGCCGTACGTGTTTGCGTTCGCAATGTTGTTACTGGTGGTATTCAGATCTAACTGAGCTGCGGATAAACCGCTTAGTGCAACATATGACATTCCAAAATCTCCTATCTAGCTAGCATATCTACTTGAGAGTTACGCTTTGCCAACTTCTAGTACTTCAGCAAGTCGAACTGGCGACTCAAAGCCAGCCAGATTGAGTAGTACGTTACCATCGCCTTTACCTAACAGGACGCTATTGACGTTTGCATAGGTCGAAACCTCAAACTCTTTAGCTTTCCCATCTAGCAAGCCCGAGGCTTTCACCTTGTATTTGCCAGCCGGCAATGGGTTACCGTTTTGATCTTTGCCGTCCCATACAACTCGGTTATCGCCACCTGGCTTTGAACCGACATCGAAGGTACGAACTAGCTGCCCCATTTGATCTTCTATTCTCACCATCAAGTTATCGACGGCTTGAGGAAGTTTGATCATAGCAGCCATACTGCCGTTATCGTTTTTCACGCCAGCAGCACCAGGGACCAAGACGTCACGCCCTACTAAAGAGGACGCCTGTAGCGCTTGGTTTGATGTCATCGAAGTGTTCAGTGTTTCAAACTGATTGTTCATCTTCCCGATGCCATCTACCGTCGCGAATGACGCCATTTGTGCAATCATCTGGTCATTACTGACCGGCTTAAACGGGTCTTGCTGGGCAAGTTGCTTGGTGAGCAAAGATAAGAAGTCTTCTTGCTTAAGTTCCTGCTTACCTGTTGTCTCGTTCGGCTTATTCTTGTCCTGAAGCTGTTTAAGCTGATCGATATAGGACAAGCCGCTTTGACCAACATTATTATTAATGCCTCCGGCCATACGTTACCTCCTTATCCCTATTGACCCATCTGCAGCGTACGCAGCAGCATTTGTTTGCTTGCATCTGCTAATTGAACGTTCGTTTGGTAAGAACGTGAAGCAGAAATCATGTTTGCCATTTCTTCCATCACATTGACATTAGGCTTGTAGATATAGCCCTCATCATTTGCGAGTGGGTGATCAGGGTTGTACTCCGCGGTAAGCGGTTTATCGCTTTCTATAATACCCATCACTTTCACTGGCACGGTATGGTCGCGGCCATACTTTGCCTTACTTAACTCAGCACCAAACACAGCATGACGCGCCTTATAAGTATCTTTTGCAGAGCTAGAGATACTGTCCGCGTTAGCCAAATTACTCGAGGTAGTATTTAGACGAACGGATTCAGCGCTCATGGCAGAACCAGTTACATTGAATACGTTAAATAAGCTCATCTATCTATTCCCCTTTAATTGCTTTCGTTAAGTTCTTGAATTTACTTCCTAAGAAGTCGAGTGATGCTTGGTGTCTGATTTGGTTTTGCATAAACAAGTTACGCTCTAAATCCACATCAACCGTGTTGCCATCACCGGTGTCAGGTTGTGTTGGAAGACGATACATTACTTCCCCTGTCACTTGAGTAGAGGCAGGTATGTGCCGACCATCGGTACGGCTAAGACCAATGCTTGCCCCCGAGGTTGCCGCCTGCAATGCCTTCTGGAAATCCATCCCTTTTGATTTAAAGCCAGGTGTGTTCGATTGAGCAATGTTGGTGGAGATCACCTCAGCATTGCGCTCACGTACGCCCACCGTGTGCTGGTGGATACCTAATGCGTTGTCAAAAGAAATAGCCATGTTGACCTCTACTCAAAGAACTGACCGTTACTATCAAATATAAAGCAATTAGCGTACCAACTTTTAAAATCGTTCCACTATTACTTCATTTTTTACTGAGCAATAACCACGCCAACTTTACATGTTGTTCGCAGCTAGGTGAGATTTTGGAATTACTCAATCAAAAGTATACAAGCAACTTTTGCCATCGTACAAAAAAGCCCAGCACTATGGCTGGGCTTAATAAAACAACGCTTAACTATTTAAGCTTGTAGATAATTCCTGGATTACATCTGACCATCTCAAATCGATCCGTTAATCCGGTTAACGACTCTGATGCCCCGAGCAGCAGATAACCACCTGGATTTAAACTGTTGGCCATTTGATTAAGCACTTGAGACTTCATTTCCGGTGAGAAGTAAATCAATACGTTGCGGCAAAAAATAATGTCAAACTTACCGAGCAAAGCGTAGCTATCCATTAAGTTTTGCGGTCTAAAGTTAACCAGACGCTTAACGTTATCTTTAACCTTCATTCGACCATCGCCCGCATCTTCAAAGAAAGTGCGACGGCGCTCTGGAGAAAGTCCTCTCCCCAACGCTAAGTTGTCATACACGCCTGCTCGACACATATCAAGCATGCTTGCAGAGATATCCGTTGCGGTAATCGCAACGCTAGGCAACATGCCTGGTTTGCGTTGCTGGGTCTCTATGATGGTCATCGCCATTGAATAAGGCTCTTGACCTGATGAACTCGCGGCAGACCAAATCTTAATTGGTCTTTTATTTGCCGCGACTTCTGGCAACAACTTGTTCGCCAGTACTTCGAACGGATAGGTATCTCGAAACCAAAGCGTCTCATTTGTCGTCATCGCATCAACAGCAGCAACACGCAACTCACGATTGCGTCCCGTCACTACGTCTCTCAGCAAATCAGACAACGAAGCCAGCTTGAACTTGGTGACAAGTGGGCTTAGTCGGCTTCTTACCAGATACTGCTTACTGTCCCCAAGAACAATACCGCATTGTGACTCTAAGAAACGGCTGAAATCACGATATTCTTGATCGCTTATAGTTATTGCTGTCATTAACTTCTCTTTTTATTTTGTAAGTGCAGTTTTCACCGCATTACCAAGCTCATCGGGGTTAAATTTGGCAATAAATGCGTTTGCCCCAACTCGTTCAACCATTGCTTGGTTAAATACACCACTAAGTGATGAGTGAAGAATAACATAAAGATCTTTTAGATCAGGATTACGACGTACTTCCGCAGTCAATGTATAACCGTCCATTTCTGGCATCTCGATATCAGAGATAACCAGAGATATCTGATCATAAATACTGCCTTCAGATGCCATTTCCACAAGCTTTTCATAAGCCTCTTTGCCATCTTTCACAGCAACGACGTCGAAACCTAAGGAAGTAATTGCACGCTCAACTTGCTTACGTGCCACGGTAGAGTCGTCAGCAATAAGTATACGACGTACAATTTCTTTTTCCGTTTCCGCCTGCGCAATTTCTTCACCAATGGATGCGTCCATCGTTTCATCAACAGGCGCAATCTCTGCCAGTATTTTTTCTACATCGAGAATTTCTACTAACTCATTATCGATATTCGTTACAGCCGTCAGGTAGTTCGCTTTGCCTGCTCCATCTGGTGGCGGTAAAATCGCCTCCCAGTGCATATTAATAATGCGCTCGACTGAAGTAACTAAGAAAGCCTGAATTGTTCGGTTAAACTCTGCAATTACAACAAACGCTTTTTCAACGTCCATTGTCGGGCGGCCACCAATAGCTAAACTTAAATCAATGACTGAAACTGTATGGCCACGAATATGGGCAACCCCTTTCACTAAAGGGTGCAAGTTTGGCATTGAAGTAAGTTTAGGACACTGGAGAACCTCTTTTACTTTAAATACGTTGATTCCATAACGCTGACGCCCCATTAGGCGAAAGGTTAGGAGTTCTAATCGGTTTTGACCGACGAGTTGCGTACGCTGATTCACAGAATCAAGAATACCCGTCATAAGCTCATCTCCATCTCAAACTTTCATGCTAAAAAAGTGGTAGTCTACTGTAGGCCATGAAAAACCAGAGAAACAACATGACATATCCTAAATCACACTTGTGCTCATTTTCCATAACTAATTGTAGAGCTTTCTATAAAAAGTTTTGTAAGTCTATCGGCTTTTTATTCTTTTTCTTTAGTTTTTCAGCGACATCCGCGACAGAAAACCAAATTGCGCAGATTCAGCAAGCAGCCGAAGAGTACATTTTGTCCACAATTGAGTGGCCTACTGGTGGTACCTTACAGGCGACCGCTGCTAGCGTTGATAGCCGAATATTCGCTACTGTCCCTACTGACTGCCCCGCCCCGTTAGAGACTTCCTCCTCCTCTACCAATCCTAGTGCAAGTAACATCACTGTGCTCGTCGAATGTCCTGATGACAGTTGGCGAGTCTATGTACCTGTAAGATTAGTTCGTACTGGACCACAAGTCGTGCTGACCACTGCACTTTCTCGTGGGCAACTGATCTCTGGGCAAGATGTCGCTATTAATATGGTAGACTTGCAACGCTTTAGGCGGCAAGGCTTTTCCTCAGTTGATGCTGTTATTGGCGCAAAAGCCAAAAAAAATCTCCGTGCTGGAGAAATTCTTGAAGAACAAGATATTTGTGTAGTCTGCCGCAATGAAACCGTGACAATAAAAGCGGTGAAATCCGGTATGACAATCACAACAAAAGGCGTCGCTCTAACGGATGGCTCACATGGTGAACAGATTAGAGTGAAAAATAGTAAATCCAACCGTATAATTGAAGGGCGTGTATCTGGAATTTCGGAAGTGACGGTAATTTTTTAACTGGTTAGAAAAAAAGCTAAAGTTCTTACCCTAGTAGTCGATATTGACAGTACAAGTTCTAATTCGTAAAAGGCTCAACATATGGCAGGTATTGATAATATTCGTTCAGGGCAACCTCTTTCTACATCGACGAGGCACTCTGTACGTAACGACAGCACTCAAACGAGCGGTTCTGAATCCGCAAAGAAGTCGTCTGTCGCGCAAGATGCAGTTTCACTTAGCTCACAAGGAAAAGCGGTGGGAGAAATGCACAATCAAATGGTCAGCCAACCTAGTTTCGACAAAGCAAAGGTTGCGGCAATTAAAGAGGCTATCGCGAATGGCTCCTACTCAGTTGATCCTGAAAAACTTGCTGATAACATGATGAAGTTCGAAAAAGAATTGGGCGGATTCTAAACCAAGAGATATCTGTAAATGGCAGCACTGCAAGGACTAGTTGAATTCCAATTAAAAAATGCACAAGAACTGAGTGAAGTCCTTGTGTTGGAAAAGCACGCTATCGCTAATCGACTATCCAAAGATATTGAACAGATTGCCAAACAAAAGATTACGCTTATTGAGCAACTTCAAACGACTGATGATCGTATTCGTCGCCACCCTGAAGTAGAGACTCTTACCACCAACCCAGAGTTGAGCCCTCTGGTAGAACAGATAAGAGCGCTTATTAGCCAATGCCAACAAGCTAACGATATTAATGGTCAAGCTCTCCAGCGTGCCCAACTGAGTTTTAACAAACTCAACAATCTGATGAAACAGTCACAAGGGAAACTTGGTATGACTTATACATCTGAAGGGCAAACCAAAAATATCACCACTTTGGGCACAAATATCAAAGCCTAAAAGCATTCAATAAAAAAGCGGCAATGATTGCCGCTTTTTTTGTATCAGAGAGAATGGGTAAGTTAGAAAAGAGTTTGCTGCCTTTTTTCAGGTACTTGCTGAACTTCGCCGTAATCACGCAGCTTGTTCATTTTCTGGATATCAAGACGCAGTTCAGTGACATAACTATCCCCGACTTTGTAACTTCTGACGACTTCCGCGCCACGGATAACGCCATCTACCGCCCCTGATGTGAGCTCTGTACCTAGACGTTGGTCTTGCAAATCAGCTCGACCACTCACGCGCATGCCGTAGACCTGCTCAGCAAGTTCACGATAAGCATCGATCTTCGAAGCACGCATCGCACGTACTTGCTTCTCTTCCTCGTTACGTCCTTTCTGTTCACTAATACTGGCGTAGCCAACAGCCGTTAACCAGTCACCAGGACGCATGTTACTTAACGGCTGACAACCGACCATTATGAGAACGACAGCAAGGAGTAATATCTTTTTCATCTCGGCTCCTACGGGCGTAAAATCACGGTGTAAGGTTGGGTAATCGTTGGGTCTGAGCGAATTAATACACCATCTTGAGTACGAATACTATTAAGGGTATCAAGATCTCGACCAATTCGATCTGCGGGTAAGAAGCCTTGAGCTGTAGCGACAACAACGCGAGATTGCATCCCCACCACACGGGCGTTCACAATAACACCGCCCTCTTGGCGCAGCATTGTCCCTGTCAGTACATATTGGATATCTTGCTCTTGAGCCAGATCTTTCCAATCTCGGCTAAATGCAAAGTCACCCTGATGAGTCACTTGAATAGAGCCTGTCGTTTTAAAGTCTACAACTTTAAAACCACGACGCTGGAACTGGTGGATAAAACCTTCTGATACCGAATTACCTAGCCAGTTTGTCGCATCCATATTTTGTAGATCTACAAATGATGTGACGGCAATAGGTGTCCGTGCAGAAACACTGGTGTTAGAAACCATCAAGTCTTCGGTCATACTCTCCACAAAGAAGTCAAGAGTATGACGCGGACTCTCCATCAGCATAAACTGAGAACCCGCATAAGGTTCTTTACCATTGTATATTGGGGCATAGGCACAAGCGGTTAAAAACACCACTGGTACTAGCGTAAGCCATTTTTTCATTCTCTAATCTCCGATACATTAAGGCCTAAAATGTCGTTTCTTTTAGCTCTCTTCTAAAAGTGGAACATTCCTTGCTTTTCTAATTATGCAACTATTCAGAAAGGCAATGCCTAAATCAGCTAAGATTCAATAAGCAAAAAATGAACCAACTTGGTAAACAAACATGAAAAAATCGCTTCTGAAGCTCTTTTCAACCGTATTCATCAGCCTCATTGCTAATTCAGCGTTGGCAGGTTGGTATGAAGTGACTGGCACAGCCACTGTCGTGTCGTCCGAAGAGGTAGCTAGAATCCATGCGTTGGAAGATGCGCTCTACAAAGCCGTCCGATTCTCTGGCGCGGATATAGGCAGCATTGCAAACCTTCGTCCGCTGTTGGAAAGTGAACGCAAAGAGTACCAATTCACGAATAGTGAAGTACGTTACATCTTGGTTGAAGAGCAAAAGACACGTCGCGGAGTGATGTTTGTCAGAGCAAGAGTAGACATTTACCCATCGGCAACCAGTTGCCACGTTGATCAGTACAAAAAGACGTTTTTGGTTGGCAACATTGCGCTTGCCTCTCCTAGCCAAGCGGTCATGGGGCAAATTTATGATGTGGGTGATGACTTTGCCAATGTTATTAACCGCCAACTGGATCAGGAATCAGCCAACTTTATCTCCGTTGGCACCACTGACTATGAAATCAGTAAAAAGTACCCAGAACGCCTTAAAATGATTGCCCAAGATACTGGCGCACAGTACATCATCGGCGGAGTGATTACGGATTTAACCGCGACCATAGAGCAAAACCTGATTAAGGACGACATTATTAATCGTCAGTTTGCTCTGGAAATGACGGTATTCGATGGTAAGACAGGTAATGAGGTTTATAACCGCAACTATCGCGAAGTCGCACGCTGGCCTTTCGCTAAAACCAGCCAAGTTGACACCAAAAGTGCTCGTTTTTGGGCTTCTACTTACGGAGATATGATGCTTCGAGTAAGCCGAAATATCATGCTCGACTTAGAATCAGAAGTATCATGTAAAATCACGCTTCCAGAAGTGGTCGCCAAATGGGGAAATACCATTACCATGGATCTCGGCAGAATTCATGGTGTTGAGCCTGGTGATAAATTGCAGTTGTGGCATACCGGTTCGTTTATCGACCAGCGTGGACTTCCACGTAACAAAGTCACCGAAACAGACATCACTTTAACGGTCTCACGTGTTTATGAGAACGAAGCAGAACTCACCATCGATCAAGCGGAACTTGCTGGCAGCATCCAGATTGGCGATGTAATGCACAAGCTGTTGTAAAACCACCACAATGAGCTTAACTTCTGGATTTAAATCAGTATCATAGCGTTACGCTCCCGTGGCACAGCTGGATAGCGCGATCCCCTCCTAAGGGATAGGTCACAGGTTCGAATCCTGTCGGGAGCGCCATATTTAAAAGGGCTAGCAAGTTAGTAACTACTAGCCCCATTCTGTCGGTGTGCAGATTGCCCTTGTCTCAATGTCGATTCAATTGACAAGTTTCACACAATTCCCTTACTCAAGCTGAAACTATTCAAACTACACTCATATTTCAGCCTTGTTTTCAGCATAAGAAACCCGTACATCCTTACAAACAAACCTTCAACATTTGAATACAATCATCTAAAATAGTTATTAATAAAGTTATCGATAGCGAAAGAATGAAAAAGAGTAACTTAGAGACGAACACTGGTCACCGCTTCATCTCAAAAGCTAAAACAGCCTATAAAATCCATATTCACACTCCGGACGACAAAGTTCTTCACCGCTCTGTGGGCTACATTCGTATAGGTGAAAAGAAAGGACTGAAGAAAGCCATTAAGCTTCGCAATGAGCTGGGGAGTAAAATGTGGGGAAAGTTTTGGCGTAAGTTACTGAAAGATCCTTACCTGATGACGCGATTACCTCACTCTCTGGAACCCAAGATAATTTTCAAACCCCGGCCTACAAAGGAAAATCCAGCGGCAAAAGATGAGTGCTATATTGCGGCATGGCGTAACTACGATGAGCACGGCAAACTAATTTACAAAAGTGTCGTTTGCTCAATAAAGAAACATGGCCGTTTAGCTGCCTACACAAAGACGAAAAAAGCGCTGTTAGAAGCAAACAAAGAGAACCTTGAAATTCTCGAGTTTATGGGACGATTGAATAGCATCGATCTTAAGTAATTTAAAAAATAAAAGACCTTGTTATACAACAAGGCCTTTCTTTTAGAGTCATTCTTTTAACCAAACGACCTATACAGTCTTAATAACTCGGTACTGATTACTGTTGGTATTCAAAAGCTGGTACAACAATCTCTACGCGACGATTTTGTTCTCGACCTTCGCGAGTTTCGTTCGAAGCGATTGGGTTATTTTCCCCTTCACCACGTACTGTGATACGACGACTTTCAATCCCTTCATTGATCAAAACATCCGCGACAGATTGAGCTCGTTTTTCAGACAAAACTTGGTTGTAAGCGGCTGCGCCAGTCGAATCGGTGTAGCCTGTCACCTCGACATTAGACTGCGGGTACTGGTTCATAAACGCTACCAGTTCATCAAGAGTTGATTGGCTTTCTGGTTTTAGTTTGTTGCTATTTAGCTCAAAACTGCCTGAACCGACCAGTTTTGTTTCGAAAGTCTTAACTACAGGCGTGACAACAACTTATTTCTCTAAACTGGAACCTATTGATAAGCACATTGGTAATACCGCACACCTAATAAGTATCGATATGCAAACAATATAACAACGGAATTATAAGTGCTTTTTCTTTCTCATATATAAGACAAAGCCCCAACCATGGGGTTGGGGCTCAATTACTAACGTTGTTATTTTAATTATTACTGCTGAACTTGGTACTCAAAGCTAGGTACGATCACTTCAACACGGCGGTTTTGCTGACGACCCTCACGAGTGTCATTTGATGCAATTGGGTTATTCTCACCTTCACCACGAACGGTAATACGAGACGCATCAATACCTTTTTGCTCAAGAGTAGACGCTACAGACTCTGCACGCTTCTCTGATACCACTTGGTTGTACTCAGCCGCACCAGATGAATCAGTGTAACCAATCACTTCTACTTTCGCTTGTGGGTAAGTATTAAGGAACTCTACCAGCTCATCCAGTTGAGAAGCGCTCTGTTGGTTTAGCTTTGTACTATTTAGTTCAAAACTACCTGTGCCTAGTAGCTGAGTCTCAAACGTCTTAGTCTCAACAACAGGCTCTGCTGGAGTCTCTTCAACGACTTCTTCAACCATCTCTTCTTCTACTACAACTGGTGCAGCTTCTTCATTGCTACCAAACTTGTAAACTACGCCAAGCGTCGCACTATTACCCATCGCACGAACCTGCTCATTGTTTGCATCAGTAATGGTTTGGTATTCAACTCGCACAGTCACGTTCTTATGTGAGTCAAATTCAACACCTGCTGCACCCATGTATGAAGCATCTTCTTTGTTGCCATATTTGACGTATGCACCACCAAATTTACCGTAAAGTGAGATATCGTCAGTAATCGGTAGGTTTAACTTTGGAGCTAGCGTAAATGCTTCAACTTTATCGTCATTAAGACCATCAGTTGTAAACTTACCTAGGTAGTCGTAACCACCTTCGATGGATAGAAAGTCCCACATTTCGTAACCGATGAATGCACCTGCTGTTGAAGCTTCATCATCACAGTTTGCTGTCGCTGTTGTGCATGCATCATCCAACCAAGACTTACCTACTTTACCACCGACATAAAGCTCTGCCATTGAAGGCGCTGATGCAAGAAGAAGTGATGCTGAAATTACCGCTGCTAACTTTTTCATGGTTTTTTATTCCTCAAATCTGAAAGTTGTTTAGCCATAGTGCACATTTCCATTTACCCTTAGCAAAGCCCAAATGGAAACAGAACACGACTCATAATTTTATTTCGGCCAAACCAATGCCTACTGGATAAACATCTAAACCCGCAAGCGAACTCAGCAAACTATATACATATTTCCCAATATTCAAAGTGGGATTTTGTCAGCGAACTGTTAGGAAATAATCCCCAAAAAAAACACGAATCCACGTAAAGCTAGTTAGGATAAGGGATTGGCGTATGTATGAATTTCTCCAATAAAATTGAGCCAACTAGGGAACAAAAAAACAAATTCTCAATAACGAGAAAAATTATTGTAAGTACTCTCTCACGTCTCTCGCTCTGGTCTTTACTAGAGACAAAAAAACCGCAGCGTAGTGCTGCGGTTTTCGAACTGGCAATAACCATTATGCGTTGGCTTCGCGCTCTGCGATGTATGCCAATGCCATTTTGATACGAGCAACACAACGCTCTTTACCGATAAGAGCCATAACTGTATCTACCGATGGAGACTGACCGCCACCCGTAACCGCTACACGTAGTGGCATACCAATTTTACCCATACCAATTTCAAGCTCTTCACAAACAGCGGCAATAACACCATCTTTAATGCTTTCCGTCGTCCACTCTGTTAACGCTTCTGCTTTTGCTAGTGCTAGTTCTAGTGGCTCTTTCGCTACACCACGTAGATGCTTTTTCGCCGCACCCACTTCAAATTCAGAGAAGTCTTCATAGAAGTAGCGAATCTGTTCTGCTAGCTCAACAAGCGTATTGCAACGTTCACCAACAAGCTTGATTACTTCAGTAATAGCAGGACCGTTAGTCACATCTAATTTCTGCTCATCAAGATGCCATTGTAGGTGCTCTGCAACATACTCAGGTTCTGAAGTCTTAATGTAGTGGTTGTTCAACCATTGTAGTTTATCTGTGTTGAACGCAGAAGCTGACTTAGATACTGCGTTTAGACTGAACAGGTTAATCATTTCCTCTTCAGAGAAGATCTCTTGGTCACCGTGAGACCAGCCTAGACGAACAAGGTAATTGTTTAGTGCTGCTGGTAGGTAACCCATGTCACGATATTGCATTACAGAAACAGCGCCATGACGCTTAGACAGTTTCGCACCGTCATCGCCAAGAATCATTGCACAGTGAGCAAAAGTAGGTACTGGTGCACCTAATGCTTCATAGATATTGATTTGACGAGGCGTGTTGTTGATATGGTCTTCACCACGAACAACATGAGTAATGCCCATATCCCAGTCATCAACTACAACACAGAAGTTGTATGTTGGTGAGCCGTCAGTACGACGAATAATTAGATCATCCATCTGGCTGTTGCGAATTTCGATACGACCACGAATTTGGTCATCGAATACCACGCTGCCTTCCTTAGGGTTACGGAAACGGATAACGCATGGATCGCCATCTTTAGCTGCATCGTTTGCTGCTTTAATCTTAGGGTGTTCAGCATCGTAACGAGGCATTTCTTTGTTCGCTTCTTGTTGTGCACGAATTTCATCTAGCAACTCTTTAGATGCGTAACACTTGTATGCTTTGTCTTCAGCCAGCAGTTTATCAACCATCTCGTTGTAACGATCAAAACGCTGAGTTTGGAAGTAAGGCCCTTCATTCCACTCAAGACCTAGCCATTTCATACCTTCTAGAATCGCGTCTACTGCTTCTTGCGAGTTACGCTCAAGATCCGTATCTTCAATACGCAGTACGAATTCACCACCTTGGTTTTTAGCGTATAGCCAAGAGTAAAGTGCAGTACGCGCACCACCAACGTGTAGGTAGCCTGTTGGGCTAGGAGCAAAACGAGTTTTAACCGTCATGTAAAATACCTTGATTGTCTGAATGACTGCACCACGCCTTCAATATGTGCGATGGTGCTAAAATTGCGCGTTATTTTAGCACCGATATGCAAATCTACAATCAATCGTTAATATGTTTTACCGCCCAAGAGATAAACTCTTGGCGCTCTGATGGCGTCATAGAGAGAAAATCACGCTGGATCACTTTCGATTGCACTTTTTGATCCACGTTGACAGACGCCACTGACGCGGAACTCGTCTTAATGTTTGGCTCAGAAGGTGTAACAGATATCGCCGCAATACCACCAGTCAAGTTGTAGTCGTTCAGCATCGCGTCGTAATCGTGAATCAACGCAAAAGACTGATTCACAATCTGATCCATCACGATCTGCACTGATTGTCCATTACTGGTAACTTTAACTGTTGGACTCTTTTCAAACTTACTTACCCCACGCTGATCTCGAATCGCGAAAGGCGTTTCAAACAATAGAGTTTCGTTCTGTGCGTCAAATGTGACCACCATTGGATGAGAGTTGAACTTCTTCTTGCCACCATTGCCATCAACCATTGCCGTGACTCGTAGCAATATCTGATTGTGACCATTAGCTATTTTCAGATCCCCCTTAGCCTTTTTTGGTATCTGATTGAGCTGTTGATTTACCGCTAGAATCTCCATTCGGCTATCGGTGTGAATCGTCACTTGAGCATGAGCCATACTACTCATCAAAAGCACAATGGCCGCTGCAATGATTTTTTTCACTCTCTCTTCCTCACGGTTACAAACGAAAAAAGGCGGACAAACTGTCCGCCGGGTCATAATGTATTTATTAGAATGTCCACTCAGTACCGATACGAACCATTAGGTCATCATCGTACGAAGAGTCATCTTGTTGAGTTAAACGAACAAAGGTGTATACAGAACTAAATGAGTAACCCAATTCACCACTGATAGAGGTTGAATCCATATCTTTGTTGTCTACGCCATCTTGCTTACCACTTTGGTCTGCGTAACCAACACGAATGTTTGCGTTACCAAAGAAGTAGTTCGCTTGAATCGAGTAAGCGTCGATTTCACGTTTGGTGTAACCGTAGTCACCGCCACCGTTAGTTGAGTCGTACGAACCCGTTTTGTATGCACCAAGGATATTAAAGTTGTCCATTGGACGAAGTTCGAAGCCTACAAAGTATGAATCCGTATCACCGACAGAAGCCGCTTTCCCTAGTTCTTTAATATCTAGAGGGTTACCTGGTGTTGCATTGTTTGTATCAAACACGTTGTCGGTAGCACTTTCAAATACTGTACCTTTAGCCGTTTCAAACGCTGCATGTAACGTTAGCATATCAACTGGCGCCACTGTGATAGAACCACCGAAGAAGTTAGAATCTTCGTGGTTTTCACTACCATTACCACCCGCTAGGCTGAATTTAACCATCTCACCAAACATTGGTGAATCGTAGCGTGCCATTTGGCTCTTACGGTCAAAGTGGTAACGTTCGCCGCTGCGCCATGCGCGGTCAAAAGTACGACCTAGGTTAGATGCTGAGTATGGCCAGTCAACAAGTTCATATAACGGTGTCAACATACGACCAAAACGAACCTGACCCCAATCATCGCCGCGCAGACCGACGAAAGTATCGCGGTTACCTAAATCGGCACCGTAGTCCAATACCCAACCTGACTCAACTTGAGCAAACGCAGTTACGTTATCTGTCATTGCTTTAGCCGCGCGGAAACCGATGCGAGTTTCATTTTCAAGCGCCCAACCATCATCTGGACCTGTCGCTTTCGATGCTCCGTAGTCTACAGCAGAGATAGAGACGACACCGTAGACTTCTACGTTTGCATCATTCGGATCGCCCAGCATATACGCGTTAGCAGTACCAGCGGCCATGGTAGTTGCGACGATTGCTGCGCCAAGAAGAGTCTTTTTAAAGTGAGACATAAGATTAACCCCTATTTATTTGAATTTTTCCTTGTTCCCCTCACACAAAACTAACTGGTTGTTTTGAAGGGAACTATTTATGGACGGGGTCATGGTGGCAAACTTTTTTCGCGACACAAAAGGAATGAAAAGATAATCTGACCAGCTTCAAATCAGAAAATTGTAAAATTAAGCAAACCAATTAAAATCAACAACTTAAAAAGAAACCTCAATAAACATAAACGTCAATACTGCTTGCGCGTTGCGTACATGGAGCGCTTGTTCGCCAAATCTGCTGGCTAGATCACTGTGATTTTTTATCTATTTACGGAACTTTATATTTCCCAAATAAAAAGTTTGAATTGCCTCGCATGCTTCCTGCCCACTAATTCACGGCAATCGGTGATTTTGACGTTTTATTTAAATACTTGACCTTACCCTTGCGGTAAGGTTTACGCTTAGCAACAGTTGAATAATTAAGGTGATGTTATGACTAAGTTTGATATCCCACTCTCTGGCTTAAACTGTATGGGCTGTGCAAGAAAAGTGGAGCGAACAATTACGGCAGAACACCAAGTCAGCATTGATCAGTTGTCTCCCACTCACATCTCTTTAGAGACAGGCAGTTCTTTTGCCGCACTTGCAGATTCAATTGAGAAGCTAGGCTATCAGGCAGGCCACAAACATCATTTGTTCTTAACTGGACTCAATTGCGGTAAATGTGTTGCTAAGTTGGAACAAGCTCTTGAGCAGTCTCCACTCAATGGCTCCTTTCGTGTATCGAAAACAGAGCTAGAGCTTGTATCGCTTCACTCACAACAAGAAGTCATCCAATTGATTGAGTCATTGGGTTATCAAGCAAGTCCATTCTCCCCGCAAGTGGAAGCTGTACCCGCTGACGAAGAAATCGCCGCCCCTATAGAGAGAGGGCAACCATTACCCATTAAACACTCGGCGCACCTTCTTATATCGGGTATGACTTGTGCTAGTTGTGTCTCTTCGGTCGAGAAAGCCTTAATCTCAGTAAAAGGCGTAGAAAAAGCTCAAGTCAATCTTGCTGAACAAAGCGCACTTATTTTTTCCAACCAACCCATTGAGGAGATCGAGACTCAGCTATTACGCTCGGTCTCTCAATCTGGCTATCAAGCCCAACTGATTGACGATCCTCAAAACCAGCAGCAAAAACAACTCGAATTGCAGCAAGCAGTTCAAACCCACCATAAGAAAAGTGCTTGGTTAGGTTTGATGATCGGTGCGCCACTCATGCTGTGGGGAATTGCAGGCGGTAATATGATGATTCGCAATAACGCAGATCAAATCTTTTGGGGCATCATTGGTGTTATCTGTTTATGGCTACTTGCGACAGCAGGAAAAACATTTTTCACTAACGCATGGCAAGCGCTCACTCACAAACGAGCGACAATGGATACCTTAGTCGCCCTAGGGACAGGTACAGCTTGGTTATTCTCAATGTTAGTGGTCACTTTCCCCAACTGGTTTCCTGCCGCATCTAGACACGTCTACTTCGAAGCAAGCGCAATGATTATTGGCCTGATATCGCTTGGTCACTATATAGAAGCCAAAGCTAAGGCGAATACCACCCGCTCACTTCAGGCTCTGATTAATCTTCAGCCTCAGGTGGCGACTCTGGTGACGGAACAAGGCGATCGAGACATCACCATCGACGAAATTAACCTGGGAATGAGACTGCGGGTGAAATCCGGTGAAAAAATACCTGTTGATGGCATCGTTGAGTCTGGTGAATCTTATCTAGACGAGTCAATGTTGACTGGCGAGCCAATACCGGTGAATAAGCAAGTTGGGGATTCTGTATCCGCAGGAACCATTAATCAGGATGGTAGTTTAATCATTCGCGCTTCAAGTGTAGGTAGCGACACCATGTTGTCACGCATCATCACTATGGTCCGCGAGGCTCAAAGTAGCAAACCAGCTATCGCTAAACTCGCAGACCAAATTTCTTCAATTTTCGTTCCAGTTGTAGTAGCAATTGCTCTCCTATCTGCATTGGTCTGGTTTATGGTTGGTCCAGAACCTAAAGCCAGCTACATGCTAATTGTCACTACTACCGTTCTTATTATTGCGTGTCCATGCGCATTAGGGTTGGCGACCCCGCTATCTGTAACGGTTGGTATTGGTAAAGCGGCCGAGATGGGGATCTTGATTAAAGATGCCGACGTTTTGCAGTCAGCAGGCAAAATAGATACGGTGGTCTTTGACAAAACAGGCACCTTGACTCAAGGCAAGCCAAATGTTCAAGGCATCTATGCAGTCAATGGTCATAATGACCAGTTGCTAACGCTCACAGCTTCAATAGAACAACAGTCAGAACATCCACTTGCTAAAGCTATTGTTCAACAAGCTCATCAGCAGTCTCTACCACTGTTCGAGGTATCGGAATTTGAAAACCGCCGCGGTCAGGGAGTGTTTGCAAAAGTAGAACAACAATCTATTACCGTTACCTCACTGGCTTATGCGCGTGAGCAAGCATGGCGTTTAGATGAGGTTGATAGTGAACTTCAGCAATATCTAGACAACGCTTGGACACCGATTATTGTCGCTGAAAACTCAACGGTGATTGGCGTTATCGCCATCGCAGATCCGATAAAGCCCGATGCGAAACAAGCTGTAGAAGCACTAAAAGCCATCAATATCACGCCAATAATGCTCACTGGTGATAATTCGAGTGTCGCACAAGCCATTGCACAAGAGCTGGGAATTGAGCAAGTAATCTCGCAAGTATTGCCAGATGAGAAAGCAGGCCATATTGCTGATTTACAAAGTCAAGGCCACTGCGTTGCAATGATAGGCGATGGCGTTAACGATGCGCCAGCTCTAGCCCTTGCTGATATTGGCATCGCGATGGGGGGAGGCAGCGATATCGCCATCGAGAGTGCACAGATGACACTGCTTAACTCGTCACCACTGTCTGTTGTTCGAGCAATTGAGCTCTCTAAAGCAACAGTACGTAATATGAAGCAAAATTTATTCGGGGCCTTCGTCTATAACTCGCTAGGTATCCCTATTGCCGCGGGTGTTCTTTATCCCGGCTTTGGCTTTTTGCTTAGCCCTGTAGTTGCAGGTGCAGCAATGGCACTTTCCTCGATTACCGTAGTAAGCAACGCTAATCGTTTAAGACTTTTTAAAAGCTCGTAGAGGTTATTATGAAACGTAAATTTTTTGCCCTAGCAACACTAACTCTGATTTCTGGTCACGCATTGGCTACCGATGTACTCAACCATAAATCACCATACTGTGGCTGTTGTACTGAGTGGACGAAACATATGCAAGATGCAGGCTTCACAGTTAAAGAGAAGTTACACGAAAACATGAATCCTATTAAGCAAACGTTGGGGATTACACCTGAACTTGCTTCTTGTCATACAGCAGAAATTAATGGCTACGTATTCGAAGGTCATATTCCTGCGGAAGACATTCAAGCTTTCCTTGAAAACCCACCACGCAATGCGAAAGGACTTGCTGTTCCGGGAATGCCAATGGGTTCTCCAGGCATGGAATATGGCAATGAAAAAGACGAATATTCAGTCTACGCGTTCAACGAAAAAGGTCAGGTATTTGAGTACCGACACTATAAAGGCAACAGCGGCTCTAACAAGTAGTGTACCTGCCAAGCAAGTTTTGGCTCACTATACGAGTGAAAACAGGCCGGCTGCCTGCTTAGATTTATGGAAAAATGCGCTCTCAAACATTGACTATATCCAAATGCCAGACAGCATTCTTTGGCAGGCAGTGGAACGGTTTTGCTCGCCTTTAGATGGCGCATAGATGGCAAAGCCCGGTATAGGATGCACAAAAAAGGCTGCCACCGGCAGCCCTTTTAGAATCAGTTAGCGCGCATTAACCTTGAGTAACTAATTGCGTCATCATCTCAATATACAAGTCATCGTCATTGAGGCAAGGAATATAGGTAAATGTTTCACCACCATTCTCGGTGAAAATCTCACAACACTGCTCAGCCAGTTCTTCCAGTGTTTCCAAACAATCGACAGAAAATGCAGGCGCAAGAATATCGAGTTTTTTAATCCCTTTACTCGGTAGTGTTTCCAAGGTCTTGTCCGTATAGGGCTGTAGCCACTCTTCACGACCAAAACGAGACTGATAGGTCATACCGATTTGATTGGGTGCCAATCCTAACTCACGTGCAAGTAGCGTCGTGGTGACATCGCAATGCTGTGGGTAGATATCACCATTATCCGCATAGCGCTTAGGAATTCCATGGTAAGAACACAGCAGATAGTCACCTTTGCCGTTCTCTTGCCAAGAACGTTTTACGCTCTCTGCCAACGCTTTGATGTACAAAGGATGATCATGATAATCACGAATGAACCGATAACTTGGTACAACGGGCATCTTTTTAAATGCTTTGGTCAATCCATCCGAGACTGCCGCCGTCGTTGTACCTGAATACTGAGGATATAGAGGCAGAACAATAATGTCTTCCACACCTTGTGCCACCAGCGCTTCTAGTCCGGTTTGTAGGCTCGGGTTGCCATAAGTCATACCCAGTTCAACGGGCATATCAATTAAAACTTGTAGCTTCTCGACCTGCCTTTTCGAATAGACCATCAATGGCGAACCTTGCTCCATCCATACTGACTGATACAGCTTAGCCACTTTCGGTGCACGGATTGGGAGTATCACACCATGCAAAATCGGACACCACAACCAGCGCGTCATATCGACCACTCGTTTGTCATGGAGGAACTGACCCAAAAACTGCTTTACTGCAGGGGACGTTGCTTCATCAGGGGTACCCAGGTTAACGAGTAGCACACCTTGTCTCTTACTATTTTGCATAGCTTCCTATCAATCCTAAAAGGGATATTTACGTAAATAAGATCTTGATAGATCAACGAATAAACATAAAAAAGCGACCCAACTTGGGTCGCTTTAACTATAACAAATTTTCAAAATTCGCTGTTAGCTATTTATGCTAGCGCTTTCTCGATATCAGCACTGACTTCAGCAACTTGCTTAGTACCATCGAATTTAAGGTATTTAGTGTTACCCGCTTCTGCTTCTTTACCGTAGTACTCGATTAGTGGCGCAGTTTGATCATGGTAGACACCAAGACGAGCACGTACTGTCTCTTCTTTGTCGTCGTCACGAACAACAAGGTCTTCACCCGTTACGTCATCTTTACCTTCAACTTTAGGCGGGTTGTAAACAACGTGGTAAGTACGACCTGAAGCCAGGTGAGCACGACGGCCAGCCATACGCTCTACAATCACGTCATCGGCAACGTCAAATTCGATAACGTAATCGACCGCTACACCCATTTCTTTTAGACCATCAGCCTGAGGAATAGTGCGTGGGAAGCCATCTAGTAGGAAACCTTTTTCGCAGTCATCTTGAGCGATGCGCTCTTTGATTAGACCAAGGATGATTTCATCAGAAACTAGCTGACCAGCGTCAATAACAGCTTTAGCTTGCTTACCAAGCTCTGTACCTGCTTTGATAGCAGCACGTAGCATGTCACCAGTAGAGATTTGCGGAACACCGTATTTTTCCATGATGAAATTTGCTTGTGTGCCTTTACCTGCACCTGGAGCACCTAGAAGAATGATGCGCATGTTGAATCCTCTTAAGATAATGATGATTTATACCGAAGCTCACTATGGTGTCGTAAATCACACAGCCTTAGCTCACGGTAAGTTTCGGTATAACTGTTATTACAAGTTAACAATAAAACAGGCGTGCACATTACACGCCCGCTCGTTTGGTTTCAAGAATGCATTCTATCATACAATTTAAAACCAAAGCGCGAATTACGACTAAAGAATGCTTAAACACTCACATTTGCCGCTTATTTAACGCGCTTCATTCACAATTAAAGCAATTAAGCTAAAAAGCCCGCAAGATGCGAGCTTTTTACCAATTTTCAGCTATTAGCCCTTAGTCAAAAGCGCATTAATTGCACCTAAGAATTGAGATGGATCTTCCATTGAGCCACGCTCAGCTAACATCGCTTGACCAAGTAGAAGTTCAACCCAACGGCCAAAGGCTTCTTCGTCTGCTTCATCAGCCATACGCTTAACCAAGGTATGTTCAGGGTTAATTTCGAAGATGTACTTCACTTCTGGCGCAGCTTGACCTGCGGCTTCCAACAGTTTGGCCATCTGCGTACCCATGTCAAAGTCGTCAGTCACTACAACGGCTGGCGTTGTTGCTAGCTTAAAGGTGGTACGAACCTCCTTAACACGATCGCCTAAGTACTCTTTAGTACGTTCAACGACTGACTTGAACTCTTCTTCGGTTTCTTTGTGTTTCTCTTTCTCAGCTTCATCTTCAAACTTGCTAAGATCTAGCCCCGCCTTTGTGATCGACTGGAACTGTTTACCATCAAATTCGGTGAGGTAGTTCATCAGCCACTCATCAATACGGTCAAACATTAGAATGACTTCGATGCCTTTAGAACGGAACTGTTCTAAGTGTGGGCTATTCTTAGCCGCTGCATAACTATCCGCTGTTAAGTAGTAGATCTTATCTTGGCCTTCTTTCATGCGCTCAACGTATGACGCAAGGCTAACAGTCTGTTCAGAAGAGTCCACCTCCGTCGAAGCAAAACGCAACAAGGCCGCAATTTTTTCCTTATTGCTGAAGTCTTCTGCTGGGCCTTCTTTTAGGACCAAGCCAAACTCTTTCCAGAATGATTGATACTTTTCTTCATCATTCTTAGCCATGCGCTCTAGCATCGTTAGAACACGCTTAGTACAAGCATTGCGCAGAGACTGAGTCACTTTGTTGTCTTGTAGGATTTCACGCGATACATTGAGTGGCAGATCGTTGGAATCTATCAAGCCACGTACGAAACGTAGGTACGATGGCATAAACTGCTCTGCGTCATCCATAATGAATACGCGCTGTACATACAATTTCAGACCAGATTTGTGGTCACGGTTCATCATATCCCAAGGTGCTTTCGCAGGGATGTAAAGTAAGCTGGTGTAGTCGTTTTTACCCTCAACACGGTTGTGGCTCCATGTTAGAGGATCGGCAAAATCGTGAGAAACGTGCTTGTAGAACTCTTGATACTCTTCTTCAGAAATATCGGATTTATTGCGAGTCCAAAGTGCTTGAGCCTTATTGATCTGCTCCCATTTTTTCTCACCTGTTTCTTTACCTTCATCATCACGAACTGACGTTTGAATCGCAACAGGAATACCAATGTGATCGGAATACTTGCTGATCACTTCACGCAGACGCCATTCGTTTAGGAACTCTTTACCTTCTTCTCGCATATGAAGAACGATATCTGTACCGCGAGTTTCTTTGGTGATGTTTTCGATGGTGTACTCACCTTCACCCGCTGAGTGCCATTGAACGGCTTGGTCACTCGCTAGGCCAGCTGCGCGAGTGCGAACCGTGACGGCATCAGCAACGATGAATGCAGAGTAAAAGCCGACACCGAATTGACCAATTAACTGAGAGTCTTTCGATTGATCTTCTGAAAGCTTAGAGAAAAACTCCGCTGTGCCAGATTTCGCGATGGTGCCCAGATGCTCGATGACATCCTCACGACTCATACCGATACCGTTGTCTGAGATCGTTAAGGTATTCGCTTCTTCATTAAAGGAAAGTTTTACGCCAAGTTCAGCGTCACCTTGGTACAAGTCTGGATTTGACAGTGCTTGAAAGCGCAGTTTGTCAGAAGCGTCAGACGCATTAGAAATCAGCTCGCGAAGGAAAATCTCTTTATTTGAATAGAGAGAATGAATCATCAAATGAAGTAATTGTTTTACCTCAGACTGAAAACCGCGAGTTTCTTTGTTTTGTGTTACTGTTTCGCTCATGATAACTCCATAAGTTCTATAGTTATCAAGCCACTACCCTAATCAAAAAAAGAGTAATTTGGCCCAAATCTGTCAGTTAACATGAGGGTGACAAATGTAAATTCAAGGTCAAGAATCATAAAAACAGTGTTTTTTTATCTCAATCTTTACTATCCTTGCACTCTCTAAAAATCAAAAAATCTAAACTAGAGTAATTTTGGACTAGTCTTAGAAAGCGCCTTACTTGAATAACTGTCTGAAACTTAAATTAAATGGCCATCATTAATGAGTAATATAGGTACTAAGTTTAATCTTGCGAATAGATTTACTTTTGATCCCAATACAAACTCCCTCACAGACAAGGAATGCGAAAACGAACTGATTCGTTTAGGGAGCAACGAAAGCCGGATTCTTCTTTTACTTTGTGAAAAACCGAGTGAAATCGTCTCGCGTAATGATTTACACGATTTCGTATGGCGTAAACAAGGCTTCGAAGTCGATGATTCAAGCCTAACGCAAGCTATTTCTACACTACGTAAGCTTCTCAAAGATTCAACAAAGTCACCAATGTTCGTTAAAACGGTGCCAAAACGCGGTTACCAGCTAATCTGCTCGGTAGAACGTACAACGCCATTGATGAGTGGTGTTAACGAAGTTGAACAACCTGCTGTTGCAATGGAAGACGTAGAAATACCTCTTCAGCATGCTTCTGAACCTGTAATTGATACTGAGCTTATTTCTGCAGAACCTCAATTAGAAGCACCTATTCCAGCGCCTGAAGTAACGAAGTATTCAAGCTTAATGGCTAAGGTGTTGGTCGCACTCGCTCTGTTACTACCACTGTGCGTTGTTTTATTTACTAACCCGAGTGAATCAAAATTCCGTCAACTTGCTGTTTATGACAATACTCCGGTTAAAACGCCACTCAATCATCCTGATTTAAGTCGCTGGTACCCGTCAATTGAGCAGTGTGTGAAAAAGTACAATGAAACACATACTAACGAGCTTGCGCCAGTCGAAGTCATTGCCACTGGTGGTCAGAATAATCAGTTGGTTCTCAACTACATTCATTCTCTGGATAACTCAGGCGAGAACGTGACATTACGTATCTTCGCTGAGCAACAAGATCTCAGTAAAGTTTGCCAATAGGAACCACCAAGATGAATCAGAAAATTGCAGCAGGCCTACTTATTCTGTCAGCGGTATTTAGTGGTTGGCTTTACTGGGGAAGTGACCTAAAAGTAGAGCAAGTGCTAACTTCAAATGAGTGGCAGTCAAAAATGGTTACTGTTATCGCGGCAAAGATTCCCGATGACTCAGTGGGTCCTTTACGTAAAGCGAATGTCGTCTCTAACGTTAAGTATCTGCCAAACAATACTTATATTCGTGTAGCGACAGTACGTCTCTATGGTAACGACACTGAAAATGAAAGCATTATCAACATTTCAGAGACAGGCCATTGGGACATCAGCGATAACTACTTACTCGTCTCTCCGACCGAGTTTAAAGATGTCTCTTCGGCGCAAAGTCAAGACTTTACCGAAGATCAGCTAAGTCTGATTACTCAGCTGTTTAAAATGGACGCACAGCAAAGTCGCCGTATCGATATTGTGAATGATAAAACATTACTTCTGACTAGCTTAAGTCACGGTTCTACGGTACTTTTCACCAACTAAACAATAAAACAAAAGGGGCATGACGCCCCCTTTTTTCTAAGCATCACATGGATTGGACAAACACTGTTGGCCTATTTGTTGGCTCTCTGATTGCTAACACTCTCGCCTCACTCTCTGGCGGAGGCGCTGGACTACTTCAGTTCCCATTACTGATATTCTTAGGTCTACCTTTCTCGATTGCTCTAGCAACCCATAAGATAGCCAGCGTTGCGCTCGGCATTGGGGCCGCCTATACCCATATCAAACACAAAAGCTTTAGCTACAAGGTTGCGTTATATCTGGTTATCGTCGGTAGCTTAGGCGTCATTATCGGTGCGAATATTGTCCTTCTCATCCCAGAGCAAATCGCGGAAACCGCTCTTGGTCTGATGATACTCGCTCTAGGAATCTACTCTCGATTTAAGCCACAACTCGGCCAGCAAGAGATCCAACGCAACCGTCATCACTTTGGCTGGGCGCTAGGTGGAATTGGTATGATGGTCATCGGCGTTATCAACGGTTCGCTGACCGCGGGTTCTGGTCTCTTAGTGACCATTTTTCTTGTTCGTTGGTTTGGATACAGCTATAAACAAGCCGTTGCGTTAACCATGTTGTGTGTTGGTTTATTCTGGAATGGGATTGGGGGTGTCGCTATGGTTCACGCTGGAGCTCCCGTTTACTGGCCTTGGTTACCCGCTTTGCTGTTAGGCTCGTTTATTGGTGGTGGACTGGGTGCCTACCTGACGACCCGTGTGAACAATCACGCAATCAAGCAGTGTTTCGAGCTGCTTACCTTTGCTGTCGGCATTAAATTAATTATCTAGAGGGAAGGACCATGCAAAAAGCCAATATTAATATCTACTACTGTCGTCAGTGTAACTGGATGCTCCGTTCAACTTGGCTCAGTCAGGAGTTACTGCATACCTTTAGTGAAGAGATTGAGTCACTCACTCTTCACCCTGATACAGGCGGGCGATTTGAGATCCACTGCAATGGAAAGATGATTTGGGAACGTAAGCGCGATGGCGGTTTTCCGGAAGCTAAAGTGCTTAAACAACGCGTCAGGGATCTGATCGACCCTGAGCGCGATCTTGGTCATTCTGATTCTAAGTAACGACGTTCAACTAACATCAACTGCGCCATTAACGTGGCGCTATCGTTGTTTGCATCATCACTTGATTGTCAAATGTCATGACTTTCAACTGAGAGTCGTCAAGCATGCCATAGCTTGCTGCGTAACCTTGCCGAGGAAAGGTTGCAGAACCAGGATTAAAGATATACTGATCGCCATCTAACTCAGCAGCCGGAATATGGCTGTGCCCGTGAACAATCACATCTCCAACCTTTAGTGGCGGTCGATTAGCAGCGTTGTATAGGTGACCATGCGTTACAAATAGGCGTTGACCGCTTTCCAACATAACCCAGGCGTAATCCATCATCATGGGAAACGAAAGCAGCATCTGATCCACTTCACTATCACAATTTCCGCGAACAGCAATGATTTGCTTAGCATACTGATTAAGCCGTTCACTCACTTGCTGTGGGTTATATCCTTCTGGTACAGGGTTGCGGGGACCATGATTTAACGTGTCCCCCAGCAAAAATAAGGTTTGCGCACCAGATTGCTCAAACGCATCCAAGACAAGTTCGGTTGCAGGCAAAGAACCATGCAGGTCAGAGGCAAAAAAGAGTTTCACGACATCATCTCCTCAAAAATACGCTGCAGATTCTACTCCCTGAGACCCAATTAGTCATCTCTAACCATTCCGTTTATCACTATGTTATTGTAGCTGACCATACCAACCACTTTGCCTTGTTCAATAACGGGAGCACGGCTGATACCAAAACGTTCAAACAAGCGAGCGCAATACTTCACATTCATGTCAGGAGAAACAGACAACGCGGGTTTGGTCATGATTTCGTAAATATTGGTTCGTTCTGGAGAACGATTCTGAGCGAGCACCTTCTTGGCTATGTCATTCATCAACACTACGCCGTACTCATCTTCATCGTTACGTTTGTCGACCACCAGCGCTTTCACTTCATGGCTGCGCGCTAGTTGAATACCCTCTTTAACGGTAGTTAAGCCATCCACAATGACATAGTTGCTAGTCATTACATCACGCACTCTGACTTTCACATGCTCTGTCATATCTCATCCTCCACAACTTTTGTTAGTTTCTCGACCTGATGGGCGACACCCACCGCATCTTCAATATCGATCTGAATCGCAATCCCCTGTCCGGACTCCTGATCAAACTCCCCCACCTCATTAATCGTCTCCAAGATGTGTCTTGATAAGTGTTCCTCGACGACAAAAAGTAGTACGTCCTTTTGGACATCCAGAGTCAGACCAAAAAAGGTTCTTTTCTGGTTAAGCCCTTCACCACGAGCATTATTTATCACTGTCGCCCCTGTTGCCCCAGCCTTTCGAGCGGCGTCCAGCACAACATCTGTTTTACTATCTTCAACAAATGCAACGAGTAATTTAAAGCGCATTTTCTTTGTCCTCCTGCTCAGTACCTTTGTTGAGCCACTGAGTGATTTGTGCGTATCCCATCACCGAGATCATCGGAAATAAACTAGCAAAAGCAATTAGTCCAAACCCATCTATCATTGGACTTCGTCCCGGTACGGTTGAAGCAAGCCCTAACCCTAACGCTGCCACTAAAGGAACGGTAACCGTGGATGTCGTCACCCCGCCTGAATCGTAGGCGAGGGGAATGATTAATTGGGGTGCGTAGAAGGTTTGGATAACGACAATGACGTAACCAGCAATGATGTAATAGTGAATTGGGTCTCCAACAACAATGCGATAGCTTCCCAACGCAATACCAAATGCAACCCCTAGCGCAACAGCAATTCTCAAACCGTTGACGCTAATACTGCCCCCCGAGACCTGATTGGCTTTTATAGCCACCGCGATTAAAGAGGGTTCGGCTATGGTCGTGCTAAAGCCGATAAAGAATGCGAACAAATAGACCCAGTAGTAGTCGAACCACTCAATTTTCTCGCCAACCGAAACACGAAACTCAGCAATAAAATTTGGCTCAGTTAGCTGGGTTGCCATGGTTTCACCCAGCGGGAATAAGGCAAAATCAAGGCCGATAAGAAACAGCGACAATCCAAGAATGACATAGAAGAAGCCCAAAATGACCTTAGGCAAGTTGTTAACTGGTCGTCTCAATACCGCAAACTGAAAACCAAATATAATCGTCGCAATCGGTACTACATCACTGATGGTACCGATGAAAACGTCAATAAAGTGGGACCATTCGATCATGCGATCACCATTCCGTAGACCATCACGAACATCATGGGAAGTAGCGATGCAAACGCAATTAAACCGAATCCATCAATCATCGGATTGCGTCCTTTAATCGCTGATGCAAGCCCAACCCCTAAAGCCGTAACCAAAGGTACAGTAATCGTAGAAGTGGTCACACCGCCAGAGTCGTAGGCAACGCCAATAATGCTTTGAGGCGCAAACATAGTCAGAACCACGACTCCAATGTAACCACCGATGATCATATATTGAATCGGCCAACCTTTCAGAATTCGAAGTACACCAAGTAAAATCGCGATACCGACAGAAAGCGCAACGGTGTAACGCAATCCATTCGCGTAATCTTCCATCGCTTGCTCTTGGTGGGCAATCATACCTCCTTCAGCAGCCACTTCTGCGGCTTCATCAGCAACAGCGGTAAGTGCAGGCTCTGCGACGGTAGTACCAAAACCTAAACAAAAAGCGAAAGCCAGCAACCAAAATACACTGCCTTTGCGAGCAAATGCCTGAGCCATCGTCTCCCCTATAGGAAAGAGCCCCATTTCCAAACCAAAGATGAAGAAGGTCAGACCGAACACCACCAGCACTAAGCCAAATAGGATTGAAACTAAGTTCGGTAAGGGTTCCTGTAATACCACCAGTTGAAAGAAAGCAATTACAACCACAATAGGCATTAAATCCCTGAGACTTCCAAGTAGCGCCTTAGCTAACGCTATCATTGCCTGCACATAACCTCCTGCCCGTCGGTGCTATATCCCTACTTATTAGCATGGCAAACAAATACGACTTCGGCTGTGACTGCCCCTACGTAGAGGAATAGAAAGGTAACAAAATGTTAAAATTGTGATATTGATACATGTGATCACTTTTCATGCTAAGTCGCTATAATTAGTAACAATAGTTGTCTATGGTAAAACCTAATTTAGGTTGCCATGAATCATAAAAGGATAAGGAATGAAGGTACTGCTCACAGGTGGGACAGGTTTTATTGGCCGAGAACTCCTCAAACACTTAACCACCCATGAGATTGTACTGCTTACTCGCGACCCCAAAAGGGCAAAAGAGAGACTCAGCCACACCGATATGGGCAACGTGACCTACGTAACGACCTTAGATCGCTTTCAACATCTCAACGATTTTGATGCGGTAATTAACTTAGCCGGTGAACCTATCGCGGATAAACGTTGGAGTAAAACGCAGAAAGACATTATTTGTGACAGTCGCTGGTCATTAACAGAGCATTTAGTTGAATTGATTCATGCCAGCACAAATCCCCCTGACGTATTGATCAGCGGTTCTGCGGTGGGCTATTACGGCGATCAGCAAGAACACCCTTTCGATGAGTCTTTGCACGTCTCCGATCGTGGATTTCCTCACCATGTGTGTAGCAAGTGGGAACAAATAGCCAATCGCGCGCGTTCCGAAATGACGCGTGTCTGTATTCTTCGCACTGGTGTCGTACTATCCCCGCAAGGCGGTGCACTGCTTAAGATGCTACCACCCTATCGATTTGGTTTAGGTGGTCCTCTAGGGAGTGGACGCCAGTATATTCCTTGGATTCATATGCTAGACATGGTGAGAGGAATCATCTATTTACTCGAAACCCCTCACGCACACGGTGAGTTTAACTTCTGTGCACCACACCCGGTGACAAACAAGCTGTTTAGTCAGACTCTAGCCAAAACCTTAAAGCGCCCTCACCTATTACGAACACCTAAATGGTTGATGTCCTTAGCGATGGGTGAAAGCTCCGTGTTGTTGTTTGACAGTATTCGAGCCAAACCTAAAAAGTTGACTGAGCTGGGTTTTCATTTTAGCTATTCACGTATTGAGCCAGCGCTAAAAAATCTGTTACAACACCAAGAGTAATCCAGTACTCTAAAATTCACTATCGCTCAACTAATTACTTGAAATGCAAAAATCCATTCTCATTACCGGTTGCTCAACAGGCATCGGGTATACATGCGCCCATGCCTTACACAAGCGTGGTTATCAAGTCATCGCCTCTTGTCGTAAACAAGCTGACGTTGATAGGTTACGCTCCGAGGGACTGACTTGTCTGCAACTTGATCTCAATGACAGCAACAGCATCAAGCTCGCCGTCAAACAAACTCTCGAGCTAACCGATGGGAAGCTCGACGCGTTATTCAATAATGGTGCGTATGGTCAACCGGGAGCGCTGGAAGATCTACCTACTGACGGGTTACGTGAACAATTCGAGAGTAACTTTTTCGGTTGGCATCAGCTAGTGTGTGAAATCTTACCCACAATGCGCCGCCAAGGCTCAGGAAGAATCATTCAGAACAGCTCCGTGCTCGGATTTGCAGCCATGAAGTACCGAGGTGCTTACAACTCCTCTAAATTCGCACTTGAAGGTTGGAGTGATACATTACGTTTAGAACTCAAAGGCAGTAACATTCATATCAGTCTTATTGAACCCGGCCCTATCGAAACTCAATTTCGAGCCAATGCCTTAAAGGCATTCCAGCGCTGGATTACCATTGAATCAAGTGTCCATCACGAGCAATATCAGCAACAAATGTCTCGGCTTGATAGCCAAAGTTCAAACAATGCTTTTGTCTTACCAACTGACGCATGTGTTGGTCCTCTCATCCATGCCCTTGAATCAAACAAACCAAAGATTCGTTATCGGATTACTACCCCGACTAAAGTTTTTGCCGTCCTCAAACGGATTCTGCCCACTCGGCTGTTGGATAAAATATTGTGGCATGCCGCGTAAAATAACTAACGCGGTTGTCATGATTTCGTAACATTGAGACACTATATTGAAGCTTGGGGAAACCCTTATACAGATTTTGCCAATGCTACATTATTCGGAATAACTCAATGTCTTTAATACAGTTAAACTGGCTGAGTGTGGGAGTTGCACTAACGTTGTTTATCGTTTTATAGACCCCCTTCGCTTGCCCGTTTGGGAAATATGAACACCGCCTACACTAGGCGGTGTTCTTGTTTTCGTCACGAGATATTTCAACTCGTTAACTTGAACTCAGCCTGTCACGCCCATATCTTGTCTATACAGACCATGTTGCAAGGAAACCTTACATGCAATCACCATTTATTGTTGAGCTCAATGAGCAGAACTTCCGCCAAGTACTTGAAGAATCGATGCAAACACCTGTGCTTATTCACTTCTGGGCGCCAATGAGCCAAGAGAGTTCACAAGTGATACCTGAACTGCAAACACTTGCCCAACAATATAACGGCGCATTTACTCTGGCACTGCTTAACTGTGAGCAAGAACAGATGATTGCAAGTCAGTTTGGCGTTCAAGCCTTGCCTACGATTGCACTGTTTATGAATGGTCAACCCGTTGATGGACTGGGCGGCCCTCAGCCGATTTCAGCAATCCAAGAGATGCTGACTAAACACCTGCCAAGCCAAGACGAACGCAACCTACAACAAGCATTTGAGTGGATCCAAACAGGTAACCATGCACAAGCGCTACCGCTATTAGAATCATTGGATGCAGCGATTCAACAAAAAGGCGACGTTAAGTTGGCTCTTGCAGATTGCTACATTGAAGGAAAAGATTACCAGCAAGCCAGAGCGCTGCTTGACCACATCCCCCTTGAATACCAAGACAACTACTACAAAGGCTTAATTGCCAAACTCGACCTGCAAGCCCAAGCTGCAAATAGCCCTGAGATCCAGTTGCTGGAACAAGCATTAGAAGCAGATCCAAACGATTTAAAGCTCACCAACGAACTCGCGCTCAGCTACCATCAGGTGAACAGAGATGAAGAGGCGCTTGAATTGTTAATGTCAGCACTAAAGGGCAACCTGAATGCCCTTGATGGCGAAATTAAAAAATCATTTATGGATATTCTTGCTGCTTTGGGACAGGGAAATGCAATCGCCAGTAAATACCGCCGACAATTGTATTCAATGCTATATTAGTGCCTTCTAAATCATAAACTTAAAGCCGGTCATTCCGGCTTTTATTTTGTCAAAACTCGCCTTTAGGTCTCACTTATGCCATTGTTTCAGTCGTTCAATTAAGCAACAATTATAAAACGACTCTCATAAGGAACTCTAATATGGCTATTGATTCATTGATTACTATTGGCGTCTTCATCATCGTCGCCATTGCCTTAGTGGTGGCAGGAGTAAAAACTGTCCCTCAAGGCAATAACTGGACGGTTGAGCGCTTTGGACGTTATACACATACCCTAAAGCCAGGTCTTAACTTAATCATTCCGTTAATCGATCAAGTTGGACATAAAATCAACATGATGGAACGAGTGTTGGATATCCCCGCACAAGAGGTCATCTCCAAAGATAACGCCAATGTCACTATTGATGCCGTTTGTTTCGTTCAAGTCATTGATGCCTCGCAGGCTGCCTATGAAGTTAACGACCTCGAACATGCCATTCGTAATTTAACCCTAACAAACATCCGTACGGTGCTAGGCTCAATGGAACTCGATGAGATGCTTAGCCAGCGCGACATGATCAACACCAAGTTACTGGCAATCGTTGATGAAGCAACCAATCCTTGGGGTGTAAAAGTAACCCGTATTGAAATCAAAGACGTACAACCACCCGCCGATTTAACCGCAGCGATGAACGCGCAAATGAAAGCAGAGCGTAACAAACGCGCTGAAGTACTTGAAGCTGAAGGGGTTCGACAAGCAGAAATCTTGCGTGCAGAAGGTCATAAACAATCTGAGATTCTTAAAGCTGAAGGCGACAAACAAGCCGCTATACTTCAAGCAGAAGCTCGTGAGCGTGCTGCCGAAGCGGAGGCTCGTGCGACCACAATGGTTTCTGAAGCGATCGCCAAAGGAGACATGCAAGCCGTCAATTACTTCATTGCTCAAGGTTATACCGAGGCGTTAAAATCAATTGGTCAGGCAGAAAACGGCAAGATTATCATGTTGCCTCTCGAAGCCGCTGGCTTGATGGGTTCGATCGCTGGTATCGCTGAAATGTTTAATCACAACAAACCTACAGACAAATAGAGGTTCAATTGCTGGAATTACTTGAAACTGTTAACTACTGGCATTGGCTGGCCTTGGGGCTTGTGCTGCTCGCTTTTGAACTGCTCGGCACCGCTGGCTACTTACTTTGGTTAGGCCTGTCCGCAATGGTGGTTGGGGCTCTGCTGACTTTGATACCCATGAGTTGGCAGTTGCAGTGGGTCTCGTTTGGCGTATTTTCCTTGGTAACCACATGGCTATGGTGGCGCAGGCAATTTAAATCAGATCGCGCATCCGATGACAACCGCGAACTCAATCAAAAAAGTAAGCAGTTAGTGGGTCAAACTTTTGTCCTCGATGAAGATTTCCCTGCGGGTAAAGGTCGAGTAAAAGTCGGTGATACGACTTGGAGTGCTCAATCAGATTCATCTATTAATGCCGGTAAAATGGTACAAATAACGCAAGTAAAAGGAATTATCTTAACCATTAAACCAATTTAATATTCTAGAAGAACACAACATCACTATCAGCCATAAAATAGATTTAACTGGCTGATAGCGTTGTTCTTAACACAAAGTTATCTCTTATCCTAAGAGTAGTTACTTTATAGAGAAATAAGATGAGATAGGATCTGTTTTCTTTGTTCGACGCTAGCTTTGTTGTACCAGTAACCTAGCATTTGCAGAGCTTGACTCTCGCCTTCAGGAATCGAGATTGAAGCTTGCTTACGACCCTCAAATGCAATTTGTGCAAACTGATCGATATCCTCTGCGCTAGCTTGTTTGAGCCAGTATTCGAACATATTCGGCTCAGAGCTCTCTGAGACTAATTCAAGGGTAGATGTATTGCCAACTTCTGTAGTACTAACCGCCGAGGCGGTTGATGCGACGGCTAAACTTGGATGATGTTTTTTGTTAAATTTAGCAAGTTCTTTTTCATAGTCTCGGGTCAGACCACCCAAGTTTGGCAATTCCGCCAATTCAAACTCTATCTCTTCATTTTGCGCATTTTTCACAGAGAACTTAGGCGCTTCGTCAAACTCTTGCGCTTGTTCTACTCGCACAATTTTAGCGTTTGGTTCAATAAATAGTTCTTGATCAGTTTGATCAAAAGTTAAAACAAAGGCCTTAGAATTAAACTTTTCTTTTTCACCTAATTTTTCAACTAGTTTCGACACCCTTAGTACGATTTGATTATTACCATCTGGAAGCATGTATGAAGACTTGGCAAAAAAAGAGTATCCCACAGGATCTCCGCCAACTAACAGTGGTGAGATGTCAGAATGAAAATCAACACTTACCTCCGCTCGTGGAGCAAATGAAGCAATCATAGCACCAACAACAACCAAACTTCTTATTACCTTCATTTATCTATCTCCTTGAGTGAAAAGAGCATTCTTAAAAAGAATGCTCTTGATTGGGTATGGTTAAAAGTCTTTAACTTAGAAGTAGTATTCCATACCTACTAGGATACGGTGACCCCAATCGCCATTGTACTTGTTGTCTGAAGTATTCAGCTTGTAGTTACGAGAATCTACGTACCAGTATGAGCTTGGTAATAAGTAACCAAAGCGAGCTGTAATTGCTTGGTCACCACTATTCTCAATACCTTTAGCGTCATTTGTTGCTGCATAACCCGCTTTAAATACGTATTTGCTATCAAGTACATACTGAGCTGTCGCAGAGTAAGCACTTTGATCAACGCTACCTACTTCCATACGCTTATACGCACCAGTTAATGTAACATCACCTAGGAATAGTGAACCACCAATAATAGCATAGTTGCGACTTTCAACCGTTTCTTTCTGGTTAGCACCACCAGCGTTGCTCCACTCAACCCACTTCGGATTGACAACAAGTTGGTCTTGATCGTTAACAGTGAACTTTTCTGGTTCATCAACACCAGCTTGGTAAGAACCTTGGTGATAGTAACCTGCGTGGATGCTGAACATCTCTTTAGTGAAAGAGGTACCAAAGCTTGAAACCATTTGGTCTGTATCTTTAGTCATGCCACTTAATGTCGCTTGGAAGTTAAAGCCATTCCAAGTTGCAGAGTCAAAACGGATAACACTGTCAGCACGATCTTGATATCCACCATTGATATCATTGTTCCAGTCAAATACGTTACCTAGACCAGGGTTAGAGTGTGGCCAGTCAACATAGTTGTATGCAGCGACTAGCTGACGGCCGTATTTGATTTGACCAACGCCATCAAACTCTAGACCAAGGTAAGTATCACGAGCACCTAGACCACCAGTTTTGTCGCTGTTGTTCGCGTTACCACCTTCCATCTGCCAAATAAAGTTTGGTGCAATATCATCAAACTCAACCACACCACGGAAACCGATACGTGATTCGATTTCTGCACCTACACTTTGTGTGCTATTAGCGTCAATTAGAGTGATGTTACCTGCTGCCTGACCGTAAAACTGAACTGCTTTGCCAGCTAGCTCGATAGCTGCATTTGCCGAACCTGACATTGCAGCAGTAGCTACTGCTGCACCAAGAAGAGTACGTTTAAACATTTTGTCCATGGAAAAACTCCTAAAAATGGATATAGCTGTCTTATTTTTTCTCACCTTAAGTTGGCCGCCGAAGGGAGAAATCATTTCCTATCTGAGAGCTGCAAGTTAGTCATTAATTGTTAGCCCTCTATTTCCTGCATACACACCGTGTATCCATGGCTACAGACTAACTTCGCAGCAAAAAACATCAATCAGAACTTAATTTTCATATAAAAAAATATGACCAGCTACAAAGTTTTATCAAACGAGTGATCTAGATCGACAATAAGCATACACCGTTAATCAAAAAACAAATTAAAATATAAAAAACAGACACTTACATATAAAAAAGTCAAAAATCACATTGAAGTGCATCGCATTTTTTTGTCAAAAGAAGATAAATTTCAATTTTATTGACCCGCTTCACAGACGCAAAAACACGCCCAACCTAGACAAAAAAGTCCTATTAATTACAAACAAAAAAAAAGCCACCATAACGGTGGCTTTCATCATTTTTTTCAGTGTTACATTAAGGCAATTAAGTCTGCTTCTGTGCGAATTTCCACACCCAGTTCCTGCGCCTTCGCGAGCTTAGAGCCGGCGTTGTCGCCAGCAAAAAGAATATCCGTTTTCTTAGACACACTACCGGTCACTTTTGCGCCAAGCCCCTCTAAGGCGGCTTTTGCATCCGTTCGCGTTAGCTGCGACAACGAACCAGTTAATACAACTATCTTGCCAGCCAAAGGTTGAGGGGCACTTGAGTCTTTCGCTTCAATATCTGGCCAATGAACACCTTGAGCACGCAGTTCATCTATCACCAGTTTGTTTTTATCCTGAGCAAAAAAAGCCGTGATATGACTCGCAACAATACCACCAATATCTTGAACTTCGATAAGTTCTTCATGACTCGCCGATTGCACCGCTTCCAATGATTTGAAATGTTGAGCTAGGTTTGCCGCCGTTGCCTCACCTACTTCACGAATCCCCAACGAATATAGGAATCGAGGCAAGGTGGTGGCTTTGGCTTTAGATAACGCATCCACGACATTTTGCGCCGATTTGGGCCCCATTCGATCGAGCACGGTTATCACACCAGCAGAAAGTTTAAACAGATCAGCAGGAGTTTCGACCATCTCGCGATCCACAAGTTGCTCGATGACCTTTTCACCTAAACCATCGACATCAAGCGCCTTTCTTGATACGAAGTGTTTAAGTGCTTCCTTACGTTGAGCCTGACACACTAAGCCGCCGCTACAGCGAGCAACAGCTTCACCTTCGACACGCTCAACAGCGGAGCCACATACTGGACAAAGAGTTGGAAACACGATCTCTTGAGCGTTTTGCGGACGGCGGTCTAAAACAATTGAGACAATCTGTGGAATAACATCGCCAGCTCGGCGAATGACAACACTATCACCAATTTTTACGCCTAGACGAGCGATTTCATCCGCATTATGCAAAGTGGCATTGCTGACCGTAACACCACCGACAAAGACAGGTTCTAGTTTTGCTACTGGCGTAATGGCGCCAGTGCGTCCAACTTGGAACTCAACATCATTTAAAAGAGTAATTTCTTCTTGCGCAGGAAACTTGTAAGCAATGGCCCAGCGTGGAGCTCTAGCGACGAAGCCTAGTTGCTCTTGGATAGCAATATTATCCACTTTGATTACAACGCCATCAATTTCATACGGCAGTTGATCTCGGCGATTGAGAATATCGCGATAGTAATCCTTAACTTGATCGAGATTTGCTACCCGTCGAGTTTCTGGACACATCGGCAGCCCCCAGCCTTTTAATTGGAGAAATCGCTCGTAATGACTTTCTGATAATGATGTCCCCTCTACCACGCCCACGCTGTAGGCATAAAAGCTCAACGGGCGCTTAGCCGTAATGCGAGAATCAAGCTGACGTAAACTACCCGCTGCGGCATTGCGAGGATTGACAAAGACTTTGTCACCTTTTTTTAGTGCCTGTTCATTGAGCTTGGCAAAACCTTCTTTAGGCATAAACACTTCACCACGCACCTCAAGTCGCTCCGGCCAGCCTTCTCCTTGCAACTTCAAAGGGATCGCTTTAATCGTGCGCACATTTTCCGTGATGTTTTCTCCTGTGGCACCATCACCGCGAGTTGCCGCTTGAACAAATAGACCATTCACGTAGAGAAGGCTTACCGCAAGGCCATCAAGCTTAGGCTCACAACAAAATGTGTCTATCTGAGTACCAGTGAGTCGATCAGACATACGCTTGTTAAACGCGTCAAGTTCGCCATCATCGAACGCGTTGTCGAGAGATAGCATTGGGATCTCATGGCTGACAGAATCAAAGCCATCTAATGGAGCACCGCCAACACGCTGGCTTGGAGAGTCAAGTGTTACTAGGTCAGGATGCTGGGCCTCAATGTCCATCAGCTCGCGCATCAAGCGATCATACTCGGCATCTGGAATTTCGGGACTATCCTCTACGTAATACTTTACACCGTGATAATGCAGGCTTTCACGTAACTGGTTTAGTTTTTCTTGAATCTGTTGCGACATAACTAACTCTGATTTTTATCTAGTTTGAATTACAGACCGCATTGATATGCAGTACGGCAATTTAGTTGCCATGAAGTATGACCATGCCAGTACAAGTTATCAATAGCCTCAAGCTGTAATCAAAAATAATAAAGGCTCCATTTAGGAGCCTTTAAATTGGGGTTCGTGGTAACACCACTACGCTGTAGCGGCGGCCTTAAACTTTTGGATTTGAGCTTTGTAAGCATCGATACGATTTGGCGTCATTAAGTTTCTCGCATCGTCGAGTACATTCGCACCAAGATCGTCAGCAATTTGCTGTGCCGTTTTTAGCATCAGTTTGAAGTTTGGATCTGGGTCACCGTAACATGGTAGTGTCATAAAGAACGAGATGCCTTTTGTAGAAAACTCTGCAGGATCATCATGCTGCAACGTCCCTGGCTGCATCATATTGGCAACGCTAAATAACACTTTTCCAGTCCCAGAAAGATCGGCATGTCGGTGGAAAATATCCATCTCACCGTAAATTAGGCCATTCTGCTGCATACTTTCAAACAGTTTAGTGCCAATAAAAGGCTCATCACCCGAGCAGTGCACATTAAGCACAATCACTTCTAATGGTGCTTCTTCAACACGGTCTGCTTCTTTAACTTCCAAAGCTTCAGACTCGGCAGCTATTTCGATGCTCGTGTCGCCAATCGGTTCAATCTCATCCAACACTTGAGTTGAAATGGATGGTACCTCCAGCTCTAGCTCGTCTTCTCTCTTAGCAGGTTGCACAGGCTCTGCTTGCTCAAGATCTTGATAACTATCAATCAACGGATCCGCTATCACTTCTTCCTGCGCAACAAATCCCGGCTCTTTACGCTCTTTTTTGATAATCTCGAAATCGTCTTCTGGAGCAAAGGCTCGTTCAGGTACTACGTCCGACTCTTCATTTTCGACATCTAACTTACCAAGTGGCTTACTTCCAAACTTGGTCTTACCTTCTTTTTTACTTGTCCATAAACCATGGAACAAAAGAGCGGCAATCGCTAATGCTCCAACAATTATGAGTACAAATCGCAGTTCCTGCATGTTTAGCTCTCATTTGTTCAATAAGACAATGCGATAACATTGCTTAGATTGAATCTGTTTAAACCTATATCTAAGTTACTCTACCAAAACTCTGGCCCGTTTTAGAACAACTTAATGTTAGAAGTTCTGATAATGTTGTGATTTTGAACACGCTTTTTTCTTGATAAGATAGAATACGTTCGTTTTTAAACCACTAAAAATCACTATGAATACACATATTCGACAGCGTTCTGGATTTGGCTATTTCTTTCATGGCTTGGAATTGGCGCTCACTCCTGGCATTCGCCAGTTTGTTGTTTTACCTCTGTTGGCCAATGTCCTACTGGTCGGTGGTGCCCTATTTTATCTTTTCTCTCACCTAGATATGTGGATTGAGCAGTTGCTAGGGCAATTGCCAGAGTTTCTTTCTTGGTTGAGCTACCTTTTATGGCCTTTGCTTGTGTTAACTATACTGGCTACGTTTTCATACTTTTTTAGTACTCTAGCAAACTTCATCGCCGCTCCCTTTAATGGGCTGCTGGCTGAAAAAGTAGAAGTTTACCTCACTGGACAAAAAGTTAATGACGATGGAATGCTGGCGGTAGTGAAAGATACACCAAGGATCCTTGCGCGAGAATGGCGCAAGTTGGTCTATGTCCTGCCAAAGGCAATTGGTTTATTTTTGCTCCTGCTCATCCCAGCTCTAGGCCAAACAATGGGCCCAATACTCTGGTTTATATTTACAGCTTGGATTTTAGCGATTCAGTATTGTGACTACCCGTTTGACAATCACAAAGTCTCCTTTAACGAGATGCGTTACAATTTGAAACAAAAACAAGGGAAGGCATATAGCTTTGGCGCACTGGTGTCGGTATTTACGACGATTCCTATCTTAAACCTTGTCGTGATGCCTGTCGCTGTATGTGGTGCGACCTCAATGTGGGTATCGGAGTTCAAGAAATAGAGGCGAGAGGTGATCTCTCTGAAGGCACGAGTCCTGTCAACATCCTTAACAATAAAGGTTCTATCAACTCACTCTCCGCCCACACCTCTCGCTGGGCGGAGCCCGATCTACATTCTCTCAGCAAGAAGTCCGCTCTCGGAGCGAAGCGTTCTTTAGGGCGAAGCGTTCTTTAGGGCGAAGCCCGCTCCTTCCTCTCACCCTTTCATATCATATAACTATTTAATCCTTTTCTCATTTTTCAAGCTGTCCTAATCTCTACCCAATAAATTATCTCCATACATACTTCTGTTTGATAACTATTAAGCAGACTGAAACAAAGATGAAGGATCACACCATGAGCAAAATCTACGAAGACAATTCTCAAACTATTGGTAACACTCCTCTAGTACGCCTAAACAAAGTAAGTAACGGTAAGGTGTTAGCGAAAATCGAAGCACGCAACCCGAGCTTCAGCGTTAAATGTCGTATCGGTGCAAACATGATTTGGGAAGCAGAAAAGGCTGGTACTCTTAAACCAGGCGTAGAGCTTGTTGAACCAACGAGTGGTAACACTGGTATTGCTCTAGCCTTCGTTGCAGCAGCTCGTGGTTACAAGCTGACTCTTACAATGCCTGAGTCAATGAGTCTAGAACGCCGTAAGTTGCTAAAAGCTCTAGGTGCAAACTTAGAACTGACTGAAGCAGCAAAAGGGATGAAAGGGGCAATTGCTAAAGCAGAAGAAATTGTTGCTAGCAATCCTGATAAGTACTTGCTTCTTCAGCAATTCAACAACCCAGCAAACCCGCAGGTTCACGAAAAAACAACCGGACCTGAGATTTGGGATGCCACTGACGGTCAAATTGACGTATTCGTTGCGGGTGTTGGTACTGGCGGTACTATCACAGGTACGAGCCGTTACATTAAGGGCGAAAAAGGCAAGAACATTGTCTCTGTCGCGGTAGAGCCAGCTGAATCTCCAGTTATCGCTCAAGCGCTAGCGGGTGACGAAATCCAGCCTGCACCACACAAAATTCAGGGTATCGGTGCTGGTTTCATTCCAGGAAACCTCGATTTAGAGATAATTGACCGTGTTGAAGCCGTGACTTCTGATGAAGCGATTGCGATGGCTCGTCGCCTAATGGAAGAGGAAGGTATCCTAGCGGGTATCTCTTCTGGCGCGGCAGTGGTTGCAGCCAACCGCCTTGCAGAACTTCCTGAATTTGAAGGAAAAACTATCGTTACTATCCTACCAAGTTCAGGTGAACGTTACTTGAGCACTGCCCTATTTGCTGGCATCTTTACTGAGAAAGAGAACCAACAGTAATATGTGTCGAAATCAATTTTTCGTCTAAAAAAGCCCCATTCAGGGGCTTTTTTGTTGATCCCTGCCTCACCTTTGGTAATATCAGGACTGTTTTATTTCTAGCTTCAAAATAAAAGCCAGATAAGAATTCATCTCAATTGCGAATGACAGCAAAGATTGAAAGCGCAATTGTTAAATTTACAACCAGTATCACTTATGACACGAATTGAACGTTCTGCAACTAGCGGAATACTATAATTGGAGTTAAGCTGATTCTGGTTAAGAAACTATCAAAATATAAATCAATTGGGGTATATAACATGTACGAGAAGCAAGTAGAAATCACTGCAGAAAACGGCCTTCACACTCGTCCAGCTGCACAGTTCGTTAAAGAAGCTAAAGCATTCGACGCGGACATCACTGTGACTTCTAACGGCAAAAGCGCTAGCGCGAAGAGCCTTTTCAAGCTACAAACTCTTGGCCTAGTTAAAGGTACAGTAGTTTCTATCTCAGCTGAGGGCCCACAAGCTCAACAAGCTGTTGACCACCTAGTTGCTCTAATGGATCAACTACACTAATTCGGTCTCCTATTTTCAAAGCCATTTTGCCAACGCAAAATGGCTTTGTTGGAAATAGGCCAAAATATAAGCTACAACTATTCGTTAGCGCACTCATTATCTCCCGTTTTAAAGTTGACCAATTTAAGGTAAGGCTATGATTTCAGGCATCCTAGCATCTCCTGGTATTGCTATCGGTAAAGCACTACTACTTCAAGAAGATGAAATTGTCCTAAACACAAACACCATTTCTGATGATCAAGTTGAAGCAGAAGTTGCGCGTTTCTATGACGCTCGCAACAAATCATCTGCTCAGTTAGAAACTGTTAAGCAGAAAGCACTTGAAACCTTCGGTGAAGAGAAAGAAGCGATCTTTGAAGGTCATATCATGCTTCTTGAAGACGAAGAGCTAGAGGAAGAAATCCTAGCACTGATTAAAAATGACAAGATGCACGCTGATAACGCGATCTACACGGTTATCGAAGAGCAAGCATCGGCGCTAGAATCTCTAGACGACGAATATCTAAAAGAGCGAGCAACTGATATCCGTGATATCGGCTCTCGTTTTGTTAAAAATGCTCTAGGCATCAACATTGTTTCGCTAAGCGATATTAACGAACAAGTGATCCTAGTCGCTTACGACCTAACACCATCTGAAACTGCGCAAATCAACCTAGACTACGTTCTTGGTTTCGCTTGTGACATCGGTGGTCGTACTTCTCATACATCTATCATGGCTCGTTCTCTTGAACTTCCAGCGATCGTTGGTACTAACGACATCACATCGCGCGTTAAGAACGGCGATATGCTGATTCTTGATGCGATGAACAACAAGATCGTTATCAACCCATCAGAAGCTGAGCTAGAAGAAGCAAAAGCAGTTAAGGCCGCTTTCATCGCAGAGAAAGAAGAGCTGGCTAAACTGAAAGATCTACACGCAGAGACTCTAGACGGTCACCGTGTAGAAGTTTGCGGTAACATCGGTACTGTTAAAGACTGTGACGGTATCATCCGTAACGGTGGTGAAGGCGTAGGTCTGTACCGTACTGAATTCCTATTTATGGACCGTGATGCCCTACCAACGGAAGATGAGCAATACGAAGCTTACAAAGAAGTCGCTGAAGCTATGAACGGTGAGTCAGTGATCATCCGTACTATGGATATCGGTGGCGATAAAGATCTGCCGTACATGGATCTTCCTCAAGAGATGAACCCGTTCCTAGGCTGGCGTGCAGTGCGTATCAGCTTAGATCGTCGTGAAATCCTACGTGATCAGCTACGTGGTATCCTACGCGCATCTGCGCACGGTAAACTGCGCATCATGTTCCCAATGATTATCTCTGTTGAAGAAATCCGTGAACTGAAAAACGCTATCGAAGAGTACAAAGCTGAACTACGTGCAGAAGGTCTTGCATTCGACGAAAACATCGAAATCGGTGTCATGGTTGAAACACCAGCAGCAGCAGCGATTGCACACCACCTAGCAAAAGAAGTGGCTTTCTTCTCTATCGGTACTAACGACCTAACTCAATACACGCTAGCCGTTGACCGTGGTAACGAGATGATTTCTCACCTATACAACCCACTGTCTCCAGCTGTACTAACCGTGATCAAGCAAGTTATCGATGCATCTCACGCTGAAGGTAAGTGGACTGGTATGTGTGGTGAGCTTGCGGGCGATGAGCGCGCTACGCTACTTCTACTAGGCATGGGCTTAGATGAGTTCTCTATGAGCGGTATCTCTATTCCTAAAGTGAAGAAAGTTATTCGTAACTCTAACTTCGCTGAAGTGAAAGCGATGGCGGAAGAAGCTCTATCTCTACCAACTGCAGCTGAGATCGAAGCAGTTGTTGAGAAATTCATCGCTGAGAAAACTCAATAACCAACTAATTCCAATGAGATAGACGGTAAAAAAAGTCGTCTATCTCTCTATATTGGTATACTATAATTCGACAGAATTAAATGAAAACGTTAGGAGCATGACACAATGGGTCTGTTTGACAAACTTAAGAAGCTAGTATCTGACGACAGCGCTGACGCTGGTGCAATCGAAATCATCGCACCTCTATCTGGTGAAATCGTAAACATCGAAGATGTGCCAGATGTTGTTTTTGCTGAAAAAATCGTTGGTGATGGTATTGCTATCAAACCTGCTGGTAACAAAATGGTAGCTCCTGTAAACGGTACTATCGGTAAGATCTTCGAAACGAACCACGCGTTCTCTATCGAATCTGACGATGGTGTAGAGCTATTTGTTCACTTCGGTATCGACACTGTTGAGCTGAAAGGTGAAGGCTTCAAGCGTATCGCTGAAGAAGGTCAAGCAGTGAAAGCTGGCGACACTATCATTGAGTTCGATCTAGCACTACTTGAAGAGAAAGCAAAGTCTACTCTTACTCCAGTTGTTATCTCTAACATGGACGAAATCAAAGAGCTGAACAAGCTTTCTGGTTCTGTAACTGTTGGTGAAACTCCAGTTCTACGTGTAACTAAGTAATTTTTACTTAGCTAGATATTAAAAAACGCAGCCGATGGCTGCGTTTTTTTTGCTTATCTTGTTACTTCAACCCCAAGGCATATTTCAGCACTTGAGTTTTCAGAGGTCCTGCATTCTCAGCGACCTTAAGTGCCGCATTTCTTAACAGTTTAAGCGGCGCAAAATCATTGCTGAAACCCTTATAGAAAAAATCCATCCCGGATTGCATTAGCAAGTTGTCATAACGCCTATTACGTTCATATTGCACAAGTAAGGATTGAGTTAATACCTCGTGATTTTGAGTGGCCGTCAGCAGCGCTTCGACATCTTTAAATCCAAGATTCACACCCTGTCCAGCTAATGGATTGATAGTATGTGCAGAATCACCGACTAACACACAGCCTAATGCAGAATAGCGTTGAGCATGACGGCGCGTTAACGGAAACGAACCGTATTGAAGCACTTCGATATCGCCCAATTCCGCAGGAAAGTAAGCCAATACTTCTTCTCGAAGTTGTGCTGGCGTCATCGCACATAACTGCCTGATGCGCTTTGGTGAATCATACCAAACCAGTGAACCTTGATTGCCACATAATGGCAAAAAGGAACGAGGGCCTGATGGGGTGAACTGTTGCCACGTAATATCTTGCTGTTCGATCTCAGTTTTTACGTTGATTAGCATACAGTGCTGGCGGTAATCCCACGCGGTAACCCCTATCCCCGCTAGATCACGAACCTTTGAATTCGCTCCATCAGCGCCAACCACCAAATCAACCACCAGTTCTTCTCCCGAGCTGAGAGTCACTTTCGATACTTCACCAAACTCAATATCAGATAAGGTATCTGGACAGCGTAAACTAATATTCGAGTAGTGGGAGAACTGAGCCCACAATCCAAGCTGAATCAGGCGATTTTCAACAATATAACCCAGACGATCCATACCAAGTTCGTCGCAATGAAAACGGGTTCGGCACTCAGGATGCTCCCACGTCTCTAAACGGCGGTATGGACACACGCGCATTTGTGATGTCGTATGCCAAGCCCCAAGCTCACTCAAAATATCGACCGAATGCTGTGATATCGCAGAAACACGTATATCCATAGGTTGCTCAGGGGAGAACTCTTCAGGTGCTGTGCCTTCGACAACAACTACCTTCCGCCCCTGTTTAGCGAAGCCCACTGCAACTGCAGCTCCAACCATACCACCACCGATAACTGCGACATCAAATCTGCTCATATTTTGCACTTCAATTACTTGATAAATTGACTGTTTTTTATTGTACGTTTTCATTACCAAAATGTAACGAAAAACCTTACCCACTATCAGGGCAAACCCCTTGCGCAATATAGGGTTTAACTGTTTTTGCACCAACACTAGTCAGTAGGTTTTTAAAGCAGTACAATACGCGGCTTACCGCCGAGATGGCGGCTAAAATAAGGTCACCCAAGCATGTAGATGCGAGTGACTCACTGGAAATATTGGGCGATTTGCTCCCTTAATTTAAACTAACGATCGAGCGAACAACATGAGTAAAAAACTGCTAATTAAAACCTGGGGCTGCCAGATGAATGAATACGATTCGTCTAAAATGGCGGATCTACTGAACGCGGCTAACGGCTATGAGCTGACAGAAGAACCAGAAGAAGCAGACGTGTTATTACTTAATACCTGTTCTATCCGCGAAAAAGCGCAAGAGAAGGTATTCCACCAGCTAGGTCGTTGGAAAACCCTAAAAGACAAAAAGCCAGGTGTTGTGATTGGTGTTGGTGGCTGTGTAGCAACACAGGAAGGCGACCACATTCGCGAACGTGCACCATTTGTAGACGTAATTTTTGGTCCTCAAACACTTCACCGCTTACCAGAGATGATTAAACAGTCTCAACTGGATGAAGCACCGGTGATGGACATTTCATTCCCTGAGATTGAAAAGTTTGACCGTCTTCCAGAACCACGTGCAGAAGGCGCAACTGCTTTCGTTTCAATCATGGAAGGCTGTTCTAAATACTGTACTTACTGTGTAGTGCCATACACTCGTGGCGAAGAAGTTAGCCGTCCAATGGATGATGTTCTGTTTGAAATTGCTCAATTGGCTGACCAAGGCGTGCGTGAAGTTAACCTACTGGGTCAAAACGTTAACGCTTACCGTGGTCCGATGCACGATGGTGAAATCTGCTCATTTGCTGAACTGCTTCGTCTTGTCGCATCGATTGATGGTATTGACCGTATCCGCTTTACTACTAGTCACCCACTAGAGTTTACTGATGACATCATTGCGGTATACGAGGACACACCAGAGCTAGTAAGTTTCTTGCACCTACCAGTGCAGAGCGGTAGCGACCGTATTCTTACGATGATGAAACGTCCACACACGGCGATTGAGTACAAGTCAATCATCCGTAAGCTACGTAAAGCGCGTCCTGACATTCAAATCAGCTCAGACTTTATTGTTGGTTTCCCAGGCGAAACGGCAAAAGATCATCAAGATACAATGAAGTTAATTAAAGACGTTGATTTTGATATGAGCTTCAGCTTTATCTTCTCACCACGCCCAGGTACGCCTGCGGCGGACTATCCATGTGATGTTCCAGAGCAAGAGAAGAAAGAGCGTCTATATGAACTACAGCAAACCATTAATGCTCAAGCAATGCGTTACTCTCGCTTAATGCTTGGTACTGAGCAACGTGTTCTTGTTGAAGGTCCTTCTAAGAAGAACCTAATGGAGTTACGTGCTCGTACAGAGAACAACCGAGTGGTTAACTTTGAAGGTGGTGCGGATCTTATCGGTCAATTTGTTGATGTTAAGATCACTGACGTATTCGCTAACTCTCTTCGTGGTGAGCTAGTGCGTACAGAGAAAGACATGGATCTGCGTACAGTCATTTCACCGACTCAAATGATGGCGAAAACCAAGCGTGAAGATGAGTTAGGTGTAGCAACATTTACACCTTAATTACGACTCTTCGCTACTAGAAGCTTGAAAATACCTCTCTAAGTGACCATCTTAGAAATAGGTATCGTAACCATTCGAAGCCCGGTCTAAATCGGGCTTCATGGCAATGGTCAAATATGAGAGGCAACTTTGAGCACGAAAATCGTTACGCTAGAAATCAATCTAGAACCTTCTGACAACCGCCGTTTAGCCAGTCTTTGTGGTCCTTTCGACGACAACATTAAACATCTTGAACGCCGCCTAGGTGTTGAAATCAGCTACCGTGGCAACTTCTTTACCATCGTTGGTAAACCACATACTTCCGCGGCCGCCTTGGAAATCATCAAAACACTGTATGTTAATACTGCGCCAGTCCGCGGCAACATTCCCGATATCGAACCTGATGAGATCCACTTAGCGATCAAAGAGACTGGTGTTCTAGAGCAAAATGTAGAATCCAGTATTGAACATGGCAAAGAAGTGTTCATTAAGACCAAGAAAGGGGTGATCAAACCTCGTACTCCAAATCAGGGACAGTATCTGGTCAATATGGTCACTCATGATATTTCATTTGGCGTTGGTCCAGCGGGTACGGGTAAAACCTATCTTGCTGTTGCCGCAGCCGTTGATGCGCTAGAGCGACAAGAAATTCGTCGAATCCTGCTGACTCGACCTGCTGTCGAAGCGGGTGAAAAGCTCGGTTTCCTTCCGGGAGATCTCAGCCAGAAAGTCGACCCTTACCTTCGTCCACTTTACGATGCTCTATTCGAAATGCTCGGATTCGAAAAGGTTGAAAAACTGATTGAACGAAACGTTATCGAAGTCGCCCCACTTGCCTATATGCGTGGTCGAACTTTAAATGATGCGTTTATTATTCTCGATGAAAGCCAGAACACCACTGTAGAACAGATGAAAATGTTCCTCACTCGTATCGGCTTCAACTCTCGAGCGGTGATCACTGGCGATATTACTCAGATCGACTTACCTCGTGGTGCCAAGTCTGGTCTGCGCCATGCCATTGAAGTTTTAAGCGACGTCGAGGAAATCAGCTTTAACTTTTTCCAATCTGACGACGTCGTTCGTCACCCCGTTGTGGCACGCATTGTTAATGCCTACGAGAAATGGGAAGCTCAAGACCAAAAAGAGCGCAAAGAATACGAGAAACGTCGCCGCGAAGAGCGTGAAGCAAAACTTATTGAAGCCCAAGTTGCAGCTGCACCTCAACCTGAAGTGACAACAGAGAGCAAACAGTGATGACAATCGAACTTGATCTACAATTAGCTGTCGAAGATGAAAGCGGCTTACCAAACACTGAAGATTTTCAACTTTGGTTAAGCTCATCCGTTACCAAGTTTCAGCCTCAAGCTGAAGTGACCGTTCGAATTGTTGACGAGCAAGAGAGCCAGCAGCTCAATAGCGACTACCGTGGAAAAGACAAACCGACTAATGTGCTGTCTTTTCCTTTCGAAGCGCCACCAGGAATGGATATCGACCTACTTGGCGATTTAATCATCTGCCGTCAGGTTGTAGAACGTGAAGCCATCGAGCAAAACAAGCCTTTAATGGCTCACTGGGCGCATATGGTTGTACATGGTAGTCTGCATCTGCTAGGTTATGATCATATCGAAGATGACGAAGCCGAAGAGATGGAGTCACTCGAAACTGAAATTATGCAAGAGATGGGATTTGATGATCCATATCTTGCTGAAAAAGAGTAGTCAAGACTCAACCGTAACCAGCAAGCAGAGTCGCCTCTCTCGCTGCAAGCTGATGTCTTACTACTAATGTGTGCTATCACACTTCTGATAGCGTTACTTAAATGAGAAACAATGAACGAAGACAATTCGCCCTCTTCTCTAGAAGGTAAGAAAGAAAAATCTGAAGGTCCGAGTAGAAAGTCCTTCTTCGGACGCCTAGGCCAACTTTTTCAAGGTGAACCAAAAGATCGCCAAGAGCTCGTCGATGTCATCCGCGACTCTGAAGAAAATGACCTGATCGACCACGACACTCGAGATATGCTCGAAGGTGTCATGGAGATCTCAGAAATGCGTGTGCGCGACATCATGTTGCCACGTTCGCAGATGGTTACCGTTGATCGCAGTGACGATTTAGACACCTTGATCAACCTCATCACCGATGCTCAGCACTCTCGCTACCCAGTCATCAGTGAAGATAAGGACCATGTTGAAGGTATTCTGTTAGCGAAGGACTTACTTAGATACTTAGGTTCTGGAAGTGAACCATTCGATATTGAGCAAGTGATCCGTCCTGCGGTTGTCGTTCCTGAAAGCAAACGAGTAGATCGTCTGCTAAAGGAATTCCGCGAAGAGCGTTATCACATGTCTATCGTTGTCGATGAGTTTGGTGGTGTATCCGGTCTTGTGACTATCGAAGATATTCTCGAAGAGATCGTGGGCGATATTGAAGACGAGTTCGATGATAATGAAGAACTTGATATTCGTAAGCTCAGCAAACATACATTTGCGGTAAAAGCACTGACCACTATCGAAGAGTTTAATACTACATTCGGTACCACTTTCAGTGATGAAGAGGTCGACACTGTCGGCGGTATGGTGATGACGGCATTTGGCCATTTACCATCTCGTGGCGAAGTTGTTGATATTGATGGTTACAGCTTCAAAGTAACCTCTGCGGACAACCGCCGAGTACTCCAACTTCAGGTAACCATTCCTGATGAAGAGCTGGTTACTGACTCTACTGAAGAGTAACGCTACTCCCCCTAAGGGAAACGAAATAATACGATGATGGATTCACTTTTTCATCGCCTCAAACGGCCGCTTGCGGCCGTTTTTGTTGGCGCATTAACAACTCTAGCATTTGCCCCTTATCAAATTTGGCCTCTGGCAATTGTCAGCCCTGCGCTTCTATTACTGCTTATTAACAAGCAGTCTGCTAAACACTCGCTATGGATAGGCTATGCTTGGGGCATCGGGCAATTTTCTACAGGCATTAGCTGGGTACATGTCAGTATCGACAACTTCGGTGGTATGCCCAAAATAGCCAGCGTCTTCCTCATGGTGCTATTAGTTGGCTACCTCGCTGTTTATGCCGCACTATTTGCATGGAGTCTAAACCGTTTTTTTCCGAACAAGCAGCGCTCACGATTGCTGCTCGCTGCGCCTGCTCTATGGCTAATCATGGATTGGTTGCGCGGCTGGGTAATGACGGGCTTTCCTTGGTTATGGCTAGGCTATAGCCAAATAGACAGTCCACTCGCCAATTTTGCTCCGTTAGGTGGGGTTGAACTTATTACCTTGTTGGTGATAATTAGTGCGGGCTCTATCGCTTACGCCGCTCTTTCGCGTCAATGGCGACATCTACTTATTCCTGCCGTTATTCTGATGACAGGCTTTGGATTACAATCCGCTCAGTGGGTGTCTCCTTCAATGGATAAAGTGACTAAAGTAGCACTTATTCAGGGCAATATCGCGCAAGAACTGAAATGGCAACCGAGTCAACGCTGGCCAACCATAATGAAGTATACCGACCTGACTCGAGAAAATTGGGATGCAGACATTATCATCTGGCCTGAAGCGGCAATACCTGCTTTTGAATTCGAGATCTCCTCATTTCTAAGCAATCTCGATGCCGCAGCTCGTATGAACAACAGCGCGGTCATTACTGGAATTGTCAACCAAGGTGAAGACAAGAAGTTCTACAATAGCATTCTCACTGTAGGTCAAACTCCTTATGGTGATTATCGTTACGATATGAACCAGCGTTACCACAAACATCACCTGCTACCATTTGGGGAGTTCGTACCATTTGAGAGCATCCTGAGACCGCTTGCTCCATTCTTCAACTTACCCATGTCTTCCTTCAGCCGAGGAGATTTTATCCAGCCGAATATTGATGCCAATGGTAAGCAGATGGCTCCTGCATTGTGTTACGAGATTATCTTCAACGAGCAAGTCAGGCAAAATGTCGATGACGATACAGATTTTATTTTAACGCTTTCAAATGACGCTTGGTTTGGTCGCTCTATCGGCCCACTCCAGCACATGGAGATTGCCCGTATGCGAGCTCTAGAGTTAGGTAAGCCGGTGATTCGTGCAACAAACAATGGCATCACTGCTGTGACTGATTATCGCGGTCATATCACTGCGCAAGTGCCACAATTTGAAACGGCAGTGCTGCGCGCTGAAGTTCCTGCGACAAAGGGCGAAACACCCTACCGAAACCTTGGCACTTGGCCGCTGTATATCTGGGTTGGATTAAGTCTGGTGATTGGGTGGATAATGAGAAAGGGAGTCTCTAGTCTCTAGTCTCTAGTCTCTAGTCTCTAGTCTCTAGTCTCTAGTCTCTAGAAAAAGATTGAAGGGTTGGTGTGAAAGCATCAACCCTTTTTTGAGAATCGAGAAAATTATGGCTTGGTAAGGAGTCGTTCTGTCAACACCTTATGGACAAAGCTTGCTTCTACTTACTACTAACATCCACCTCCCGCGCAGCGCGAAATGCGGTCTCGATTCTCGAAGCGAAGCGTTCTAGCATCTCGTAGGGCGCAGCCCGCTCTTTTTTACGGTTTCAATGCCTGTCGACTAAACCCTTTATGGCCACAGTGCGTGCATGGAATAATAACGGTTGGGTGAGTGTATTGTGTTTTATGACCACACTCATCACAGACAAGCATACCCAAACCAATCACTTCGCCCGCCTGATATAGACCTTGGTGCTCTAGATCCTGAAATAACTCGACCCACTCGACTTTCGTTCTATCCGTAATATCAAGTAGCCCTTGCCAGATGGAGTCGGCAATCATGATATAAAATGGACCACTTTTTGAGTCTTCATAATTGTCAGCAAACTCTTTTAAATCTGACTTAACATATGCAGACACAAGTGCTAACTCATCTTTGGTTAAGTCATTCGCGGCATCGACGACCTTACCAGAGGTTTCTAAAACGTGGTTAACTTCATCAGGACTATGCTTTAGAGCTTCGACAACATCTTCAAACATCTCCTCGTAACCTGCTTTGCGTTTTGCCATCGCTAACCTCCTTTCGATTCAGTGGTGCACATTCATAAAGCCCAGTTAAGGCATTAAACATCACCATCTTTGCGTGATTTGAGTGGGTATTGGCTATTGTTGTGCCCCTCTCCTTTAGGTATTCTATGACGATCTATTAATGTCTGTTCTAACCGAACTCACAAATTCCAAGATAACCGGATATCATCGATGCAAGAACAATATAACCCGCAAGATATTGAACAAAAAGTTCAACAGCACTGGGATAACAACAAGACGTTTGTTGTAAGTGAAGACCCAAGCAAAGAAAAATTCTACTGTCTCTCTATGTTCCCATACCCAAGTGGCCGACTGCACATGGGTCACGTGCGTAACTACACTATCGGTGATGTGGTATCTCGTTTCCAACGCCTTCAAGGTAAAAACGTAATGCAACCAATCGGTTGGGATGCATTCGGTCTACCTGCAGAAAATGCAGCCGTTAAAAACAACACGGCACCAGCGCCTTGGACTTACGAAAACATTGAGTACATGAAGAACCAGCTTAAACTTCTAGGCTTTGGTTACGACTGGAATCGTGAGTTTGCAACCTGTACACCAGAGTACTACCGTTGGGAACAGGAATTCTTCACTAAGCTTTACAATAAAGGCTTAGTTTACAAAAAAACATCTTCAGTTAACTGGTGTCCAAACGACCAGACGGTTCTAGCTAACGAGCAGGTTGAAGACGGTTGTTGCTGGCGTTGTGACACACCTGTAGAACAAAAAGAGATCCCGCAGTGGTTCATTAAGATCACAGAATACGCTCAAGAACTGCTAGACGATCTCGATAACCTAGACGGTTGGCCTGAAATGGTTAAAACCATGCAGCGCAACTGGATCGGTCGTTCTGAAGGTGTTGAACTGCGATTTACAGTAAAGAACGTCGAAGCGAAAGGTCAGCAAGACCTAGAAGTTTACACAACACGCCCAGACACACTAATGGGTGTGACATACGTGGGCATCGCAGCAGGTCACCCTCTAGCGACTATCGCAGCGGAAAATAACGCAGAGCTTGCAGCTTTCATCGAAGAGTGTAAAAACACTAAAGTCGCTGAAGCGGAACTAGCAACAATGGAGAAAAAAGGTATGGCGACTGGCCTTACCGCAATTCACCCATTGAATGGTCGTGAAGTTCCTGTTTACATTGCTAACTTCGTACTGATGGATTACGGCACAGGTGCTGTTATGGCTGTACCTGCGCACGACCAACGTGACTTCGAGTTTGCGACCAAGTACGGTCTAGATATCATCCCTGTTATCAAGCCAACTGACGGCAGCGAGCTAAACATCGCTGAAGAAGCATATACAGAGAAAGGTGTACTGTTCGATTCAGGCGAATTTGACGGTCTTGAATTCCAAGCCGCATTTGATGCCATTGCAGCAAAACTAGAAGCTGAAGGTAAAGGCACTAAAACAGTTAACTTCCGTCTACGTGACTGGGGTGTTTCTCGTCAGCGTTACTGGGGAGCTCCAATCCCAATGGTCACAACGGAAGATGGCCAAGTTCATCCAGTGCCAGCAGACCAACTACCAGTGATTCTTCCTGAAGATGTGGTAATGGACGGTGTAACGAGTCCGATCAAAGCAGATAAAGAGTGGGCGAAGACCACGTTCAACGGTGAACCAGCACTGCGCGAAACCGATACATTTGATACCTTTATGGAATCATCTTGGTACTACGCACGTTACTGTTCTCCGCAAGCTGATGACATCTTAGATCCAGAAAAAGCAAACTACTGGCTACCAGTAGACCAATACATCGGTGGTATCGAGCACGCTTGTATGCACCTACTGTACTCTCGCTTCTTCCATAAACTACTACGTGACGCGGGTTACGTAACCTCTGACGAGCCGTTCAAACAGCTGCTATGTCAAGGTATGGTGTTGGCTGATGCGTTCTACTTTGAAAACGAGAAAGGCGGTAAAGAGTGGGTTGCACCTACTGATGTAACCGTAGAGCGCGATGGCAAAGGCCGAATCACTTCTGCAAAAGATGACCAAGGCCGCGACGTTGAGCACTCAGGCATGATCAAGATGTCTAAGTCGAAAAACAACGGTATCGACCCACAAGAGATGGTAGACAAGTACGGCGCTGACACAGTACGCCTATTTATGATGTTTGCCTCTCCAGCAGATATGACTCTTGAGTGGCAAGAATCAGGCGTTGAAGGCGCTAACCGTTTCTTGAAACGTGTTTGGAAGCTGGTTAAAGAGCATGCATCAAAAGGCGCGGCTGAAGCCATTGACACGTCAGCACTATCTGGTGACCAGAAAGCGCTACGTCGTGATGTTCATAAGACTATCGCGAAAGTGACAGACGATATCGCTCGTCGTCAAACGTTCAACACCGCAATCGCCGCTATCATGGAACTAATGAACAAGCTAGCGAAAGCGCCTCAAGAATCAGCGCAAGACCGCGCGATCCTTGATGAAGCGTTAAAAGCGGTTGTCGCAATGCTTTACCCAATCACTCCGCACATCTCATACGAACTATGGGTTGCGCTAGGTGAATCAGATATCGATAACGCGGTATGGCCAACGTTTGACGAAAAAGCACTCATTGAAGATGAGAAAACCATCGTTGTTCAAGTTAACGGCAAACTACGTGCGAAGCTAACAGTACCGGCAGATATCTCTAAAGACGAGATTGAACAACTGGGCCTAAACGATGAGAATGTGACTAAGTTCACTGAAGATAAAACGGTACGTAAAGTTATTTACGTACCAGGTAAACTTCTAAACATCGTTGCGAACTAATCTGTTCTAATAACGTCATAAACAGGGTAGCCACCTACCCTGTTTTATTTATCTTAGCGTTTTGACCCGCAATAACTCAGAACGCTAAGATAAGTATTTCAATAATCGAGAGCCATCAACCTATGTTTCCTCAAGTCATACGACTCATTTCAACTCGTTCTGTAAAGCTATCTACGGTTGTTCTTGCTGCAAGCCTTTTATCTGCTTGTGGTTTCCACCTGCGCGGTGACTACTCAATCCCTGAAGAGCTTGATACGATGTCACTGACCAGTTATGACCAGTACAGCAACTTCACGCGTATGATGAAAGGCCAACTGCGTATGAGTGAAATTAAATTGGTTTCTCCTGCGGCAGATGTTCCGAATTTGCACCTAATTAGCGAAGGCGTCGGTGAACGTACGCTCTCGCTATACCAAAACACCCGTGCAGCCGAAAAAGAGCTGACATTCCGTACCTCTTACCGTGTGACTATTCCAGAGCTAGGTTCCAAAACGTTTTCTACTAGCGTAACGCGCAGCTACTTAGATAACCCACTGACAGCTTTAGCGAAATCGGTAGAACGTGACATGGTCGAAGATGAAATGCGTAAACTCGCAGCGTCACAGATCATTCGTCAGATGGCTCGCCTAAAAACCAATATCGAATCCGGCACTATGCTTAGTCAAGTAGAGCAACAGGCGCAACTTAAGGAACAAGAGGAGCAGTACCGAGTGAAGACATTCGCTAGTGATGAACCTCAACAAACCGTCACAACTTCCTCTGAGAACCAGCAGTAACTATGCGAGTTTTCGCTGATCGATTGGTGGAGCAGTTAACCAAACAGCTCTACTCTACCTACTTAATTTTCGGTAACGAACCGCTACTTCTTCAGGAGTCTCGCCAAGCGATTCAACAAGCCGCCTATAAACAAGGTTTTGAGGAAAAACATAGGTTTGCTATCGATAATTCCTTTCACTGGAACTTAGTTTACGATTGCTGTCAGGCGATGAGCCTTTTTTCTGCCCGACAAATTATTGAGTTGGAGCTCCCTGAATCTGGTGTAAATACCACCATCGCTAAAGAGTTGCTTGCGGTCTCCGACTTACTCCATAGTGATGTCATTCTGGTTCTAATTGGAAGCAAGCTCACCAAGGTCCAAGAGAGTGCTAAGTGGTTTAAAGCTCTCTCAGGAACGGGCTGCTTGGTAAACTGCCTCACGCCAGATATTCAGCGCCTACCTCAGTTTGTTCAAATCCGTTGCCGCGCTCTTGGTCTTAAGCCGGACCCTGAAGCAGTTCAAATGCTGGCTCAATGGCACGAAGGTAACTTGTTTGCACTGACTCAGAGTTTGGAAAAACTGGCTCTGCTCTATCCGGATGGCGTACTTAATCTAATTCGGTTAGAAGAGTCCCTTAGCCGTCACAACCATTTTACTGCGTTTCATTGGATAGACGCCCTATTGGCGGGCAAGGCTAAGCGTTCTCAGCGCATCCTTCGCCAACTGGAAGCTGAAGGTGTAGAAACCGTCATCCTAGCCCGCACAGTACAAAAGGAACTCACACAACTACTGACAATGTCGCAGCTTCTACAAACACTGCCTATCGGACAAGTGTTTGAGAAATACAGAATTTGGCAGTCGAAGCGTCCTCTTTACTCTGCGGCTCTAAACCGATTGACACCAGTGAGACTGATGCAACTTCTTCAGTTATTGGCACAGACTGAGAGGACAATAAAAACTCAGTACGAACAATCTAGCTGGCCACTATTACACCAGTTGAGTACTGAGATTTGCTTACCTCAAGTTAAGCTATAAAAAGCGTGGTATACTTCGCCGCCCCAAAATACACTACCAAGTGTCAATCGATTAAATAACGAGGAAAAAGCCTTGCAACTTGAACAGTTAAACGAATTTCTAGTCGACAAAGTTGATGATATGAAAGCTCAAGACATTAAAACTATTGATGTTCAGGGTAAATCAAGCATTACAGATTACATGATCGTTTGTACTGGCACGTCAAAACGCCATGTTGCCTCTATTGCTGAACACGTCGCAAAAGAATCTAAACTTGCTGGTATTATTCCACTAGGCATTGATGGCGAAGCTGAAGGTGAATGGGTTGTACTTGATATGGGAACAACGATTATCCATGTTATGCAGGAAGAGCAACGCGAGCTATACCAACTTGAAAAGCTTTGGGGCTAAGCGATGAAATTACAGCTAATTGCCGTTGGCACTAAAATGCCGAAATGGGTTGAAGAGGGCTTTCAAGAGTATCGTCGTCGTTTCCCACATGATATGCCGCTTGAGCTGGTTGAAATTCCAGCTGGAAAACGTGGCAAAAACGCCGACATTGCAAGAATCTTGCAAAAAGAGGGCGAAGCGATGCTTGCAGCAGTGCCAAAAGGCAACCGAATTGTTACTCTCGATATTCCTGGCAAAAAGTGGGATACACCACAATTAGCGGAACAACTAGAGCATTGGAAACTTGATGCCAGAGACGTGTCTATTCTGATCGGTGGCCCAGAAGGTCTAGCACCTGCATGCAAAGCAGCCGCTGACCAGAGCTGGTCACTATCAGCACTAACGCTACCACACCCACTGGTGCGCATTGTAATGGCAGAAAGCCTGTATAGAGCGTGGAGCATTACTGCTAACCACCCATATCATCGAGAATAACCATCAATGTTAAGGAAGCGTACCCTAATAAGGGATTACCATGAAGAAGCGCGACTATTTAAAAGCCGCGCTATCGTCGCTTTCATCGGTATTGTCGCTATGCTGGGCATCTTGGTAACCAACCTGTACAACATCCAGATTAACCAATACCAAGATTACAAAACCCGCTCTAATGACAACCGAATTAAAGTTGTCCCTATCGCGCCTAACCGCGGCTTAATCTACGACCGTAACGGTAAACTGCTAGCGGAAAACCGCCCAGTGTTCAGCCTCGAACTGACGCCGGAAATGATCAAAGATATGGATGATACCATTGCTCGTCTGCAAAAAATCTTAACCATTACTCCAGAGCAAGTAGAGCGTTTTCAAAAAGAACGCCGACAAACTCGACGCTTTAAATCTGTTCCGATCTTAAACCAACTGACACCAGAGCAAGTCGCCAAATTTTCGGTCAACCAACATAACTTTCCTGGCGTATCGGTTAATGCCGCGCTCAAACGTCACTACCCTTATGCTGAAGTGCTGACTCACGTTATTGGCTATGTGTCGCGTATCAATGACCGTGACATGCAACGTCTAGTTCGTGAAGAGAAAGATGCCAACTACCAGGCCACACGTGATATCGGTAAACTCGGCATTGAACGCTATTACGAAGATATGCTGCATGGTACGGCGGGTTATCAGGAAGTCGAGGTTAACAGTCGTGGCCGCGTCATTCGTACACTTAAGTATGTACCTCCGGTTCCGGGCAAAGACATTGTACTTAACCTGGATATTGACCTTCAGCTCTATGTTCATAAGTTGCTTGATGGGCGTCGTGGCAGCGCGGTCGTTCTCGATCCTGAAGACAACGGCGTATTAGCAATGGTATCCAGTCCAAGTTACGACCCCAATGCTTTCGTTCATGGCATTTCAGGACAGGCATACAGCTCATTACTTAACGACAAAAACCGCCCCTTGGTGAATCGAGCAACACTCGGAATATATCCACCCGCTTCAACCATCAAACCATTTATGGCCGTGGCGGCGTTGCAAGAAGGCGTGGTTACCCCTTATACCACTAGAAATGATCCTGGGTACTGGAATATTCCGAACTCTAAAACAAAGCCGTTCCGCGATTGGTTACGCTGGGGCCACGGCAAAGTAGATATTGTTCAGTCGATTGAAGAATCTGTTGATACCTTTTTCTATCAAATCGCTTACGATATGGGGATTGATCGCATATCGAGTTGGATGATGATGTTCGGATTCGGTGACTACACTGGCATTGATATTTACGAAGAAAGTAAAGCTAACATGCCAACCCGTGAATGGAAAATGGCACGACATCGAACGCCTTGGTATCAGGGTGACACTATTCCTGTCGGTATTGGACAAGGGTACTGGACATCGACCCCAATGCAACTTGCTAAGGCAACATCGGTACTCGTAAAACGCGGAGAGGTGGTCGCTCCTCACCTACTAAGAGCCACTATCGATAATGGTGAAGTGTTTGAAAAACAACAGTTATCCGATATTGAAACTTATCCACCTATCGCTGGTGTCAAACCTCGTTACTGGGACATGGCCATTGAAGGCATGCGACTGGTTAACCATGGTAAGAAGGGAACCGCTCGTCGAGCGTTCACTAAGACACCGTATGTCAGTGCGGGTAAATCCGGGACAGCGCAGGTGTTTGGACTAAGTGAGGATGAAGAGTACAACGCAGATGAAATTGCGGAACACCTTCGCGACCATGCGCTCTTCACTGGGTTTGCTCCGATTGACAATCCAAAGGTGATTGTCACAATCGTATTAGAAAATGCTGGGGGTGGCTCTTCTCTGGGTGGCCCAGTGGTAAGAAAGATATTTGACCACGTACTCGTGGAAAACAAAGAGGCGAACTAATCATGGATTTGAATCCAGCAACGGGTCAAAACCGAGTTCTGTTTGAACGCTTCCACCTCGATCTACCTTTATTACTAGGAATTCTGGTCCTGATGGGATTTGGTCTTGTCGTCATGTACAGCGCTAGCGGACAAAGTTTAGCCATGATGGATCGTCAAGCAATGAGAATGGCTCTCTCCCTTGGCGTTATGTTACTTCTCGCACAAATTCCACCACGCACTTACGAGGCGATGGCACCGATCATGTTTGCTGGTGGTGTGGTGCTACTACTAGGCGTGCTCTTTTTCGGTGAAGCCTCTAAGGGAGCTCAGCGCTGGTTAAACTTGGGGTTTATTCGCTTCCAGCCATCTGAACTGCTTAAACTCGCAGTGCCTCTGATGGTGGCTCGTTATATTGGTAAACGCCCTCTTCCGCCAACATTCCAGACTCTGGTCATGTCATTGGTCATGGTGTTTGTCCCGACAATTCTGATTGCTAAGCAACCTGATTTAGGTACCTCAATACTGATTGCCGCATCAGGCATTTTCGTTATCTTTCTCGCCGGTATAAGTTGGAGAATCATTTTTGCAGCCGCCTGTGGCCTAGGTGCCTTTTTGCCTATTTTATGGTTCTTCCTGATGCGAGAGTATCAAAAGGTACGGGTGAGAACGCTATTTAACCCTGAGTCTGACCCACTTGGTGCGGGGTATCACATTATTCAAAGTAAAATCGCTATCGGCTCAGGAGGCATATCAGGGAAAGGATGGCTGCAAGGTACCCAATCACAATTGGAGTTTTTGCCTGAACGTCATACTGACTTCATTTTTGCCGTCATTGCCGAAGAGTGGGGATTGATTGGTATTCTTATCCTATTAGGCTTGTACCTGTTCATTATTGGTCGAGGCTTGGTGTTAGCCAGCAAAGCACAAACCGCATTCGGTCGAATGATGGCGGGTAGTATCGTTCTCAGCTTTTTCGTTTACGTCTTCGTAAATATTGGCATGGTGAGTGGAATTTTACCTGTTGTTGGCGTACCGCTCCCTTTAATCAGTTATGGTGGTACATCCATGGTAACTCTAATGGCTGGTTTCGGGATACTGATGTCAATTCACACTCATAGAAAAGCATTTTCCAAGGCAATTTAAATGATAAACAAGCGACTACTGCTTACTCTTGTTGCAACTTGTACTATTTTGGCAGGCTGCTCTTCAGCACCATCAAAACGCTACACCATTGATGATGACATTGCGCCTGATGCACCAATTTCAGTCGATCATATTGAAGATGCTACTCCACAATACGAATCCTATAGCTTAGGAGGTAACAGCAACTACACGCTAAGAGGCAATAGCTACACCATCATTAAAGAGCCTAAAGGCTTCAAACAAGAAGGCATTGCTTCGTGGTATGGTAAAAAATTTCACGGTCACTTAACTTCCAATGGCGAAGTCTATGATATGTATTCCATGTCAGCTGCCCACAAAGAGTTGCCGATCCCTAGTTATGTCAAAGTCACAAACAAAGACAATGGAAAGACAGCGATCGTTCGCGTCAACGACCGTGGTCCATTTCACCCAGGCCGTATCATTGACCTGAGCTATGCAGCTGCAACGAAATTAGATGTGATTAAAACGGGTACTGCCAACGTCGCCATCGAAGTCATTACGGTCGATAAACCAACGCAAACCAATAAACAGGATTCCCTGACTAAGTTTGCCGTTCAGGTAGCCTCTTCACAATATCAAGATCGCGTTGAAACTTTAGCGCGAGATTTAAGTCAAAAGCTATCGGTGAAAAGCTACGTCAACTCGAGTAGTAATGTACACCGCGTCTTTTTGGGCCCTTTCGACGACTATATGTCGAGCCAAAAAGCACTAGAAAGAGTGAAAGAACTCGGTTATACCAGTGCTTTCATTAAATCCCACTAGTCCTCAATCCAGTGTATCCCTATTCCTATACTGGTTTGAGAGATTGATTCTGTTAAGATATGGACAGTTAACGATAAACCTGTAGTCAATATGAAAAAAACAACGCTAATTAAATCAGTTTTTGCGTCTTCTATTGCGCTTTCTGCAACCATCGCATCTTCTGCCTTCGCATCACCAATTGTGATGCCAGACGCGCCTCAAATCGCCGCTAAAGGCTACGTTTTGATGGATTATCATTCAGGTAAAGTTTTAGCTGAAAAAGAGATGAATACAAAACTCTCTCCAGCAAGCTTAACGAAAATGATGACCAGCTATGTTATTGGTCAAGAGTTAGAACGCGGTAACATCTCACTGCAAGACGATGTCACCATCAGCAAGAACGCTTGGGCAAAAAACTTCCCTGATTCATCGAAAATGTTCATCGAAGTCGGCACTACCGTAAAAGTAGAAGACCTCAACCGAGGAATCATTATCCAGTCTGGCAATGATGCTTGTGTTGCTATGGCTGAACATATTGCCGGATCTGAAGATGCATTTGTTGATCTAATGAACGCATGGGCTGACACAATTGGTATGAAGGACACACACTTCGCCAACGTTCATGGCCTAGACAACGCGAATCTTTACTCGACACCTTACGATATGGCACTACTTGGTACTGCGCTTATTCGCGACGTACCGGAAGAATACCGTATCTACTCTGAGAAAAAATTCACCTACAACGGCATTACTCAGTACAACCGTAACGGCCTGCTTTGGGATAAAAGCATGAACGTTGATGGTATTAAAACGGGCCACACAAGCAATGCTGGTTACAGCTTAGTAAGCTCTGCAACAGAGGGGAAAATGCGCCTTGTTGCCGTCGTGATGGGGACTAAAGATGCTAACGCTCGTAAATCAGAAAGTAAGAAGTTACTCAGCTACGGCTTCCGATTCTTCGAAACCGTCGCGCCTCACAAAGCAGGTGAAACATTCGTAGAAGAAAAAATCTGGATGGGTAATAAAGACACTGTGGCACTTGGGTTGGATCAAGACACCTATGTGACTTTACCTCGTGGACAAGCGAAAAATCTCAAAGCTAGCTTTATCCTTGAAAAAGAGCTTGAAGCCCCAATAATGAAGGGTGACGTAGTTGGTAAGCTATACTATCAACTAGAAGGTGAAGATATTGCCGAGTACCCACTACTTGCTCTTGAAAACGTAGAACAAGGTAGCCTATTCAGCCGCCTATGGGATTACATTGTCATGCTGTTCAAAAGCTTCTTGTAATCTATGTACTTAGCAAAAAAAAGCCGCCGTTAGCGGCTTTTTTTATTTATCTCAGTAGTGACTAGCGTGAGCCACGTCTTGAGTTCATCTCAGATAGACAGTACTATTCTGCGCTGCGAATAACGACTTTCCAACTTGGAGTTTCAACATGCTGAACATTAACTCAGATGCAAAATTGAGAGACCTGCTTGAGTTCCCTTGTTCTTTCACATACAAGGTAATGGGCTACGCTAAGCCAGAGCTACCAGAAAAGGTTCTTGAAGTCATCCAACGCCATGCTCCAGGTGATTACAGCCCAACAGTAAAACCAAGTGCTAAGGGAAATTACCACTCGGTATCAATCAACATCACTGCAACCTCGATTGAACAGGTTGAAACGCTTTATAAAGAGCTTGGTGAGATTGACATCGTGCGCATGGTGCTATAAAAAATTTGAATACACTCAAATTTTATTGAAAGCAGCGAAAGCTGCTTTCTTTTTAGATATCAATTAGATAAATATCCTGCAAAAACTCTAGGGTTAAAAATGTGTTACTGGCATATAGTTCAATAACCAGAAGCAGTTTATAATCTTTCCACTTTACTAACCGACGATGGAAGAGCGGAATGCAAAACCAGCTTGTTGTGAAACATCTTGGTAGACAGGACTATAAGCCTATCTGGCAAGCGATGCACGATTTCACTGACAATCGAACAGAAGAAACGCCTGATGAAGTATGGCTTGTCGAACACAACCCTGTCTTCACACAAGGACAAGCCGGCAAAGCTGAACACCTGTTGAACACAGGGGATATTCCGGTCGTTCAAAGCGATCGTGGTGGGCAAGTCACCTACCATGGACCCGGACAACTGGTCGCTTATTTTCTTATCAACCTTCGTCGTAAAAAGCTAGGTGTTAGAGAACTCGTTACACATATCGAGAACCTCGTAATCAACACTCTAAAAGCATACAATATCGAATCCGCTGCTCGACCTGATGCCCCTGGTGTCTACGTCGATGGCAAAAAGATTTGTTCCTTAGGGCTTAGAATTCGTAAAGGTTGTTCATTCCACGGCTTGGCACTAAACGTCAACATGGACTTGTCACCTTTCCTACGCATCAACCCATGTGGTTATGCAGGTATGGAGATGGTACAAGTCAGCCAATTAGGTGGGCCTGACGATATCGCTCAAGTTGAGACAAAGCTAGTCGAAGAACTGGTGACTTTACTTGGTTATGACCACGTAGAACTAGATACAGCCGCAAAATCGGCAAGCAACAACGAGAAGTAAGAGAAGCATGAGTAAACCAATCCAAATGGAAAAAGGCGTTAAGTACCGCGACGCTGACAAAATGGCTCTGATCCCGGTAAAGAACATGCCTACCGAGCAGAAAGAAGTTCTTCGTAAGCCAGAATGGATGAAGATCAAACTGCCTTCTGACAGCCAACGTATTCAAGATATCAAATCTGCAATGCGTAAAAACAACCTGCACTCCGTTTGTGAAGAAGCTTCGTGTCCAAATCTAGCAGAATGTTTTAACCACGGAACAGCAACTTTCATGATCCTTGGTGCAATCTGTACTCGTCGTTGCCCGTTTTGTGACGTTGCCCATGGACGTCCACTCGCTCCAGAAAATGATGAGCCAAAGAAACTAGCAAAAACAATCCAAGACATGAAGCTGAAGTATGTGGTGATCACATCGGTAGACCGTGATGATCTTCGTGATGGCGGCGCTCAGCATTTTGCAGACTGTAACCGTGAAATTCGTGCTCTCAACCCTAACATCAAGATTGAAACCTTGGTTCCTGATTTCCGTGGTCGCATGGATATCGCCCTTGAACTTCTTAAAGATAACCCGCCAGATGTCTTCAACCACAACCTTGAAACAGCACCTCGCCTTTATCGTAAAGCGCGTCCAGGAGCGAACTACAAGTGGTCACTGGAGTTATTGAAAAAATTCAAAGAACAGCATCCTAGCATTCCAACTAAGTCTGGTTTGATGATGGGTCTTGGTGAGACGAAAGAAGAGATCATTGAGGTTCTTAAAGACCTTCGTGCACACGGTGTCACTATGCTGACATTGGGTCAATACCTTGCACCAAGCCGCCACCATTTACCTGTTGAACGCTATGTGCCACCATCAGAGTTTGATGAGTTAAAAGAAATTGCTCTAGAGCTTGGTTTCACACATGCAGCATGTGGACCATTTGTGCGCTCTTCGTACCATGCGGATCTTCAAGCTCAAGGTGTAGAAGTTAGCTAAATCAAACCATCTTTTGTTGCAAGGGTCGACATAATAAGTCGACCCTTTTTGTTATCGGTTGTTGAATGAATCACCACACTTCGGTAGGCTTAACCTACAACCATTACTACTAAGCGTATTCCAAGGAACTAGTATGAAAAAGTTTGGACTAGCGGCAATGACTCTGGCGGCCCTGTCTGCTGGCTGTGCTTCAAATACCGAGCAAGACAATTTTCGAGAAGCTTCATTTGAGCTTTGCAATACCGAAGTGGATATCTACTCAGTGAGTGATGACGGTCGCGTACGCATTGTTTGCTCTGACGGTTCTAAATTCGCACTGACGAATGAAAGCACTCTGGAAACGATGCGTGACATTAATATCGACTACTGTGACGGTGAAGGCTTAGGTAAATTCAACGAAAGCAGTAAGTATTACTCGTTCAAATGTAAGTCTGGCACTCTTCTTAGCCTACCTAAGTAACGTAAGTAAATGAACAATAAAAAGGGCCGATGTGACAACATCGGCCCTTTTTGTTTTCTAACTCTATTGGTTCTAGCTCGAGGAAAAGGTGCGGGGTTTACGCTAGTAAATGAGCACCTTTGACAACAAAATAGACCAAGTCAGGCAGAACCATTATGCGTAAACTGGTAGACGCTTACAGATATCGAGCACCTTCGCTTTCGTTGCTGCGATAACTTCCTCATTACCGATGTTATCTAAAACATCACACATCCAGTTTGCTAGCTCTTTTGCGTCTTCTTCAGTGAAACCACGACGCGTGATTGCAGGAGAACCAACGCGGATACCAGACGTTACAAACGGGCTACGAGGGTCATTTGGTACAGAGTTCTTGTTAACTGTGATGTTTGCTGCACCTAGTGCTGCATCTGCATCTTTACCTGTAATATCTTTGTCAATTAGGTCAACAAGGAATAGGTGGTTTTCAGTACCGTTAGAAACGATCTTGTAGCCGCGCTCTTGGAACTGAGCAACCATTGCTTTCGCGTTTTTAACTACGCGAGCTTGGTACTCTTTAAACTCTGGCTCCATCGCTTCTTTGAATGCAACCGCTTTACCAGCGATAACATGCATTAACGGGCCACCTTGGCCACCAGGGAAGACAGCTGAGTTGAGTTTTTTGTACATCTCTTCACCCGCGTTAGACAGGATAAGACCACCACGTGGACCTGCTAGCGTTTTGTGCGTTGTTGTAGTGACAACGTGAGCGTGTGGTACAGGCGTTGGGTATACGCCCGCTGCGATTAAACCTGCAACGTGAGCCATATCGACAAATAGGTACGCGCCTGCTTTATCTGCGATTTGACGCATGCGGGCCCAATCTACGATCTGTGAGTAAGCAGAGAAACCACCGATGATCATCTTCGGTTTGTGTTCTAGAGCAAGTGCTTCCATTTCGTCGTAGTTGATTTGACCAGCTTCGTCGATACCGTAAGGAATAACGTTGTAGTGTTTACCAGAGAAGTTGACTGGAGAACCGTGTGTAAGGTGACCACCGTGCGCTAAGCTCATACCAAGAACAGTATCACCAGGGTTAAGTAGAGCCATGTAAACAGCACTGTTTGCCTGTGAGCCTGAGTGAGGCTGTACGTTTGCGTATTCACAGCCAAATAGCTGACATGCACGATCAATTGCCAGAGATTCAGCTTTATCAACGTACTCACAGCCACCGTAGTAGCGCTTGCCTGGGTAACCTTCAGCGTACTTATTTGTAAGCTGAGAACCTTGCGCTTCCATTACACGTGGACTTGTGTAGTTTTCTGAAGCAATAAGTTCAATGTGTTCTTCCTGGCGAAGAGTTTCTTCTTGAATTGCTGCGAACAGTTCCGCATCGTAATCTGCGATGTTCATATCACGCTTTAGCATCTGTATCTCCTGACTCAGATTGAGACTTTAAATTGCAAAAAAACCGACCTTTGACACTCACGCAAACGTTTGCATCAAGCTAATGACGCGCATTCTACATAATTTGATCTTTGTCATAAAGAGAAAATTTCAGTTTTTCTCATGCAGTTTTTTCATAATGCTTTACAGGGAATCTCATGTTGAGCACTTATCCGAACATTTCGCCAGCTAAGTGTCAATTCCATCCTTTACACCCCGTAAAACGATAATTACATAGGTTTACCTTAAATTTCACTCTCAAGCTACCGAAAACCTATTTTTTTAAATAGTATGCACGCTATTATTTACTTGTTAAATTTCAAATTGATGGAAAAACACTCAAGACGAGAAGATTGGGTCGCAATTTTGACCGGCACCTTTTTAGTCGCCCAAGGCTTCTTTTTCCTCCAATCAGCATCACTGTTGACTGGAGGCACAGCAGGACTGGCACTTTTAGCCAGCCAGATGACCCATTTTTCACTCGGCACTCTGTACTTTATTGCCAACTGTCCATTCTATTTATTAGCATGGAAGCGTTTCGGTACTCGATTTGCAATTAATAGTGCGATTTCTGGTGCTCTTGTGTCACTGATTACTGATCACCTCTATTTAGTCATCAGTCTAGAGACCATCAACCAAGTCTACTGCGCGATCGCCGGAGGCCTTTTGATGGGATTAGGGATGCTGATTCTTTTTCGCCATCGTTCGAGTTTGGGGGGCTTCAATGTGTTGTGCCTGTTCATTCAGGACAAATTCGGCATTTCAGTGGGTAAGTCTCAGCTGGCTATAGATTGTGCGATTCTTTTTGCTTCGTTCTTTTTTGTCTCTCCAGAAGTGATTGGTTTATCGATTCTCGGGGCTGTCGCTCTAAATCTTGTCTTAGCAATGAACCACAAACCAACTCGCTACTCGGTGACTTACGGTTAGTCGTTAACTTCTACTACAAATACAATTAAGCCCGCGATCACTCGCGGGCTTATTGCGTTATTTAGTTCAATTCACCATGTGAGCTTCTCGCTTTCACATCATGGCTTAACTCTTTATTCAGTTCAGCCTCAACATGACCAGGTGATTGTGTGCCTTGCGAAATCAGACGATACATTGCAGGAATGACAAACAAGGTAACAAAGGTCGCAAAGCCCATACCGAAGAATATCACTGTCCCTACCGCAACACGGCTCTCATAACCAGCACCCGTCGAGAGAATCAACGGTATCGCTCCCGCTAATGTGGTGAATGCGGTCATCATAATCGGGCGTAAACGACGCGCAGAGGCATCAAGAATCGCTTTTTCGAACTCAATCCCACGGTCACGCAGTTGGTTAGCGAACTCTACAATCAAAATACCGTTCTTAGTGACCATGCCGATAAGCATAATCATTCCGATCTGGCTGTAGATATTCATTCCCTGCCCCATCAGAAATAGACCAAGAAAACCACCGAATACCCCCATAGGAACCGTAAACATCACCACCAATGGGTTTATAAAGCTTTCAAACTGCGCGGCCAGTACCAGATAAGCGACTAAAAGTGCTAACGCAAACACCAATAGAATGCTCGATTGGTTCTCTTTGTAATCTTTCGATTCCCCAGAATAGCTAACTGAAATATCACTAGGTAGTAGTTCAATCGCTTGCTGGTCAAGGAAATCGAGCGCCTCACCAAGAGTGTAACCGTCCGATAAGTTCGCTGTTATCGTGACCGCTTTTTGCTTGTTGTAGTGAGAGAGTCGAATCGACGAAGCCACTTCTTCAATCTTCGTTACCGCATCAAGCGTAACAAGTTCACCTGATGATGTACGCATGTAGATTTGGCTCAAGTCTGACGCATTGTTAAAGCTATTTTCATCACCACGCAGATAAACATCATACTCTTCACCTCGTTCGACAAAGGTCGTCTCGCTCTTACCGCCCAGCATGATCTCCAAAGTATCGGAAATGTCTTGTACGCTGATCCCTAGTTCAGCCGCACGCTGTTTGTCTACGCTCACCACCAGCTCAGGTGTTTTCTCAGAGTAGTTAATGTCGCTGCCTTCCATATACGGAGAGTCTTCCGCGATCTGCTCCAATTTCTCAGCCCAGGTTTTCAGTTCACTGTAATCGGAACCGCCAAGTACGAATTGAACAGGTTCACTTGACCCCCCTCTAAATCCTGGCATAAATGGGAACACGCGCACATCCGCCATACCAGCCAACGCCTTACGCACTTCACCTAACGCCTGCTGTGCTGTGACTTGGCGATCATTCCAATCTTCCAGAATCATAATAACGAAGCCGGTCTGATCCCCCGCATTGCCGCCAAATGCTGGCGATTGGATACTGAAAGACTTCAGAAAACCTTGCCCAAGCAGAGGCATTAGTCTGTCTTCGACAATGTCCATATTTGCCGCCATGCGATTATAACTGGTCGCATCGGCACCACGAACAAACGCAAAAATTACGCCGCGGTCCTCAGAGGGTGTTAACTGTGCAGGTACTTGTTGCATCAGCCCCCAGCTGCCACCGATACAGGAGACAATAATCAGCGGTGCAGCCCATTGCCATTTCAATGCCCCTTTCAATACTCGACGGTATAGCAACTCCAAACGACCAAATATTTGGTCAATAAACAGATTAAATCGATTCGGTTTGACGTTCGCTTTAAGCAGTTTACTTCCCAAAACAGGTGTCAACGTCAATGCGATGAGCGAAGAAAAAATCACCGACATCGCAAGCAAAACAGAAAACTCAGTAAATAGCAGACCTACCATGCCGTCCATAAAAGAGATAGGCAGGAACACCATAACCAAAACCAACGTGGTAGCTATAACCGCAAAACCCACTTCGCGGGTCCCTTTGTATGCCGCAAGCAATGGCTTTTCACCATTTTCGATATGATGGAAAATGTTCTCTACAACAACGATAGCATCATCGACAACCAGACCAATCGATAGAATCAACGCCATCAAGGTAATCAAGTTAATCGAGAAACCAAAATAGTAAGCCGCGATAAACGATGAAATCAAAGAGACAGGAACGGTTACCGCAGGGATAAGGGTCGCCCTTGCCTGACCAATAAAGATGTAGAGCACTAAGATGACTAAACCACCGGTAATAAACAAGGTGCTGTACACTTCTGCAATCGAGCGTTCAATGAACACTGTCGAATCATAATCGATCGCTAAACGAGTGCCTTGCGGTAGAAACTTCTGGATGTTTTCAACTTCTTGATGAACTAAGTCCGCCACTTCTAGTGGGTTGGCATCTGACTGCGGCACAATCCCCATACTGACGTTAACCACACCATCACTCTTAAAAGTCGAGTTCTCGTTTTCTGCACCTATGTAGACATCAGCAACATCTTTTAGGTAGATAGGTGTGTTATCTGATGCGCGCTTGACCACCAGATACTCAAAATCTTCTGCCTTGTTATAACTACGAGCCGTACGTACCGACATCACAATCTGATCGTTACGCACTTCACCTCCAGGGCTTTCAATATTCTCACTACGAAGAGCGGAAGTAATATCAGAAGTGGTTACGCCTCGGCCTGCCATCTGTTCTGGCTTCAACTTGACGTACATAACTTTGTATAAGCCACCCGAGATATCGACAGAGCTGACACCTGAGATAAGACTGAACCTGTCAATCAATACGCGTTCAACGTAGTCCGTTAACTGAGTTCTATCCATCTCAGAAGAACTGAGGTTGATATAGAGTGAAGCTTCACCTGAACCGTTGTTTTTGAACACAACGGGATCATCCGCTTCATCGGGTAGTGAACGCTGCGCACGGGCAACGGCATCACGAACATCACTCACGCCCGTATTAAGGTCATAACCAAGATCAAAAGTGATGGTAATACGCGACATACTGTTGCGGGTTGTCGACGATATCTCATCAATACCACTGATACCCGACAGTTGGTCTTCTAGTACTGAGGTTATCTGGCTTTCAATAATGGTCGCCGAAGCACCTTCGTAACGAGTACTAATAGAGACAACAGGACTTTCAATGTCCGGCATTTCTCGCACGGCCAGCTTATTAAAGGAAACAATACCGAAAACGCACAACAACAAACTTAAAACAACCGCGGCAACGGGTCGCTTAACTGAAACATCCGACAGCAGCATTAGTTAGCCCCTTCTTGCGGCTTTGCTTTCTCTTTAGGGCGGCCATCGCTACCTAACTCAGAAACCACTACGCCATCACGCATATTCACTATACCCTGCACGACAATTTTGTCGCCAATCGATAATCCTTGCTCTATGACCACTAAATTGTCGACACGAGCGCCCAGCAATACCTCGGTTCGTTTAGCATTGTTGTTTTGATCAATAACATAGACGTAACGCTTAGTGCCCGAATACTCCAGAGCCTGGACTGGAATAATTGGCGCTTCTATAGCAGGAAAGTCCATATTGGCTGATACCAGCATGCCGGGTTTTAGATCTTCGGATGGATTACTAAAGTGAATACGCACTCTAAGATTAAGCGTTTCTTGGTTAATACGAGAGTCAATAGCAACAACTTGTCCCTCAAACACTTTATTCTGCCAAGCAGCCGTAGTCGCCGTCACTTTCATGCCTTCAGAGAGCTGTGACAGGTAACGCTCTGGCACCTGAAGATCCAACTGCATCACGGATAGATTATCCAGTGTGAGTAACGCCTCGCCTGCCGTCACCATTTTTCCGCGACTAAAATCGATAAAACCAACGGTGCCTGCAAACGGGGAGGTGATATGAAGATCTTTAAGGTTTGCGTTGGCCGCATCTAGGCGAGCCTGAGCAATTTCCACACTGGCTTTTTGCGCATCGATCTCTGTCTGCGTAATGGCGTTGCGTTTAACAAGACGCTCGAATTCTTTCAACTTACGTTGTTCATCTTTCAAATACGCTTTTGCCTCAGCGACAGAAGCACGAGCTTTATCATCATTAAGCTGAATGATCATTTGACCTTGACGCACAGCTTGATTCGCTTTGACAGCAATAGTGTCGACTTTTCCGGCGACTTCGGTAGAGATCTCTACCGATTGCTCAGCTTCCAACTTACCGACCAAGACAAGGGACTGAGAGACATTGTGTGTTTGAACAAGCTCAGTGACGACTGTAACTGTCGAAGGTCCTTGCCTCTTTGCATAAGAGAGCGGTGCTGCTGTAAGAATAGACAGAGACAAAAGACTCAAAACAATTTTATTTTTCATAGTGAGATTCTGCATAGATAAACTAGATATATTGTACCCGCTAAAATCCATTATGAACGTCAAGTAATGTAAAGAGCGAGAAATATTCTGTAAGTGAAGCCGTTGATTGTTTGAGCTTTATGCTCATTTCCTAGCTCCTTTGTCCAAAAAGGCATCATTCAATTCAAAAATACAAGAAAAGTCTTTACAGCATTTACGAGTTTGCTATGATGCGCTCCGCACTTGAGCAATGTGTTGGGAAAACATTACTTAAGCTATTCCTTAATGAGAATAGAAAACACCCTGGAGGGGTTCCCGAGTGGCCAAAGGGATCAGACTGTAAATCTGCTGGCACTGCCTTCGATGGTTCGAATCCGTCCCCCTCCACCATATTTCTTCTTGGAATCTGACTTTGGTGAATAACCTTGGGATAGATTGTGAGAAACACTTGATTAACGTGTTGGGAAAACATTAGTTAAGTATAAAAATACCCTGGAGGGGTTCCCGAGTGGCCAAAGGGATCAGACTGTAAATCTGCTGGCACTGCCTTCGATGGTTCGAATCCGTCCCCCTCCACCATATTCTTCTTACACTTAGCCTTACGGTGAATAAACCTCTGGATAAACTGTGAGAAACACTTGATTAACGTGTTGGGAAAACATTAGTTAAGTATAAAAATACCTTGGAGGGGTTCCCGAGTGGCCAAAGGGATCAGACTGTAAATCTGCTGGCACTGCCTTCGATGGTTCGAATCCGTCCCCCTCCACCATATTGAAGAAACCAGCTCATCGAGCTGGTTTTTTTTCGTCTCTACAAAGTCACATCCATCTCTATCTATTAAGAATCCAACAAAAAAACCCCGACAATGCGGGGCAAGTATCAGAACCAATAGGATCTGATGAAGCAAACACGACTAGGGGGTGTTAGCTTTCCACTAAAATAATACGTGTTTCGTAAGGTCTGAGTTTCTGCACCTTGTCTACCTGCGGTCTAAGCTCAGCATAGTTAGCCAACAGGTACCTAGCACGTGACACATCGAAGTTGTCAGGCAAGATACACTCTGTCTCTTGACCATAATAGTTGTTTAGACAGATCAAAGTGGCGGTTTGGGTTTGACGTCGATAACCGAATATCGCTTCATGATTCGGGTAAAGGTCCAGATAATCACCTGTCGTGATCACATCCCACTCTTTACGTAACTCAATCAGCTTGTGATAGAAATAAAAGACCGAGTTTTCGTCCTCTACGGCCGACTTGGCATTCACTTCACGGTAGTTTTCTGCCACTTCTAGCCACGGTGTCGTTTTGGAGAAACCAGCAAACTTATCATCATTCCACTGCATTGGTGTGCGGGAATTGTCGCGAGACTTTTGTGCCAGAATAGCCATCATATCGTCGTGTGAGACGCCTTGCTGATTGACCATAATGTCGTACATATTGGTACTTTCAACATCACGGTACTGATCAATGCGGGTATAGCCAGGATTGGTCATTCCAATCTCTTCGCCTTGATAAATATAAGGCGTCCCCTGCATCATGTGTATTGATGCGCCTAACATTTTTGCGGATTCAACCCGATACAGTTGATCATTACCTAAACGGCTCACCACTCGAGGTTGGTCATGGTTACACCAGAATAGCGCCCCCCACCCTTTGCCATTAAGACCCGTTTGCCAGTGGTTGAAAATTTGTTTTAACTGGATAAAGTCAAAAGGCGCCTTGGTCCACTTTTCTCCATTTGGGTAATCCGCTTTCAAATGGTGGAAGTTGAACACCATCGACAACTCTTTGTTATCTAATGACGAGTATTGCTGACAATGCTCCAGTGTTGTCGAAGACATCTCACCAACGGTAACGCTGCCATACTTTTGAAATACCGCTGAACTGATCTCTCGGAGATATTCATGAACACGAGGACCGTCGGTGTAAAAACGACGTCCATCACCAATATCATCGTTCGGAAAGTCTTGCTGCTTAGAAATCAGGTTAATCACATCAAGACGGAAGCCATCGACCCCTTTTTCAGCCCAGAAGCTGATCACCTGTTTGACTTCAGCGCGAACCTGAGGGTTCTCCCAGTTCAGATCGGCCTGCTGCTGAGCAAATAGATGCAGAAAATACTGTCCCGTTTGTTGATCGAGTTCCCAAGCACTTCCGCCAAATTTTGATTGCCAGTTATTTGGTCGCTCTCCATTAACCGGATCTCGCCAAATATAGTAGTCACGATATGGGCTGTTCTTGTCGCCCAACGCAGACTGGAACCAGTGGTGATCAGTTGAGGTGTGATTCACGACGATATCCATAATGATACGAATACCACGTTGATGGGCTTGCTCAAGCAACTGATCAAAATCGGCCATAGTGCCAAAATCTGAATTAATGGCGTAGTAGTCCGAAATATCATAGCCATTATCAATCATTGGTGACTGGTAAATTGGAGTCAGCCAGATTGCATCGACACCAAGGCGCTTTAGATAGTCGAGCTTAGAAATAATGCCTTGAATATCTCCCGTTCCCTTACTTCCGCTATCACAGAAACTTTTGGGATAAATTTGATAGATCGAAGCGGTTTTCCACCAATTTGGATCTTTAGCCATAGCTGTCATTTCTAAACTCACTTACCAAATAAAAATTGAATCTTTAAAAAAGGAGCGGTGACTGCCCGCTCCTAAATGTATTGCTGAATTACGCGTTCACAGGCTCCAATTCGCCCTTCATTTGTGCGCGCTTATAGAAGAACAGAGTTAACACTGCTGGAAGAGCGATTGCGACGAGCATCGCGACAGCATAAATGCCCCAAAACTGTGGTTGGATTGAGAGAATGCCAGGTAAGCCACCCACACCAATACCATTTGCCATCACGCCAGCGCTACCACAGATTGCCGCGGCAACTGCACTACCAATCATGGCACTAAGCATAGGGAATTTGTATTTAAGGTTAATACCGTACATTGCGGGTTCCGTGACACCTAGGTATGCAGAGATTGCTGCTGGTACCGAGATATCACGCTCGCCATGTTTTTTACTGATGATAATGATTCCAACAACTGCTGAGGCCTGAGCGATGTTTGACAGAGCAATCAAAGGCCAGATAGGGGTACCACCAAGATCTTGCATCAACTGAAGATCCACGGCATTGGTCGTATGGTGAATACCCGTGATAACGAGTGGCGCATAGAGGAAACCAAATACCATTGAACCAATGACTGCAAAGTCACCCGTCATTGCTGCTTTTGCGGCAAAAGCCACACCATCACCCAGAACTCGACCAAATGGACCAATTAGCGAGTGCGCCAGAACCACAGAAACGATAATGGATACAAATGGGACAACAACTAGGTAGAGGTAAGACGGAACAATACGTTTCAAATTGGTTTCGATAAAGGCGAGTGCAACACCTGCTAACATCGCAGGGATAACCTGAGCTTGATAACCCACCTTCTCAATGACAAAGAGGCCGAAGTCCCATGCTTCTGGTACTTGCTTACCAATCAAATACGCATTCATCAATTGAGGAGAGACAAGCGTCACACCCAATGTGATGCCTAAAATCGGTGTACCACCCAGCTTTTTCACCGTAGACCAACACACACCAACGGGAAGGAAGAAGAAAATGGCTTCGCCAATTAACCACAAGAAGCTGTGTACCGTTGCCCAAAATTGACTGATTTCAGTCAGAGTCTGGCCATCAAACATCTTGATGTCACCAATGACATTACGGAAGCCTAAAATTAAACCACCCGTAATAATCGCAGGTAGAAGCGGAACAAAAATTTCAGCTAAATGGGAGATTCCACGTTCTAGGATGTTCATGTTTTGGCGAGCCGCGAGTTTAGCCTCATCTTTCGATGCCGCTTTTTGTCCGGTCAGTTCAATCAGAACTTTATACACTTCATCGACTTCAGTACCGATAACCACTTGAAACTGCCCCGCATTGGTAAAGCAACCTTTTACCATTGGCAGCGCTTCTAATGCTTTCTCATCGGCTTGCTCAGTATTGTTTAGTACAAAGCGAAGACGCGTTAAACAGTGGCTTACGCTCGCGATATTGTCGCGTCCACCGACTAACTCAATCAGACGCTCAACTTCTTGTTTCGCAATCTTACTCATTTCCATGTCCACCCTAATTGGATTCTCATTCATGTCTAAATCAACATCAGACTTACAAACTGACCTGCTTTTATAATTATGGGAATGTTCCCATTTATACTTATTATATTGTCAGATCCAATACTAGATAAAAATGGGAACAGTCCCATTAATTGAATGAGATCACAGTATAATTTTAATTCACTTTGAAAATAATGGCTTAGAGAGCAAGCGGCTGCTGAGTGATATGAACCTGTTTCAGCTCACCATTTATTTGAGAGATCAATAAATTAGCGGCTTTTTCTCCCGCAAGGGAATAACCTGGATCAATGCTAAAGACTTTTGGAAAAAGGAAAGAAAGTAGTTCATTTCCCCCTACCCCTGTCACCACGACATCTTCTCTGTCGAGCTCTTGAAGGCGTTTTATCACACCAAGTGCCAACGTATCACTGGCACAAACAATCGCTTCTGTTCGGGCGTCGAGTACGCTATCAACCAGTAAGTAGGCACTTTCATGATTGAGTTGTCCTGTTTGATAATGGGCTTTAATTGCGTGCTGTTCACACCAATTTAGGTATGCCTCTAAACGTAGCTTTCCCGTTGTTTTATCGCTCGGTGAGACTCCGATAAATGCGATGTGTTGGAGTGACTTTTTCTGCAAATATTCCAGAGCTTTGGTGATCACTTGCGTGTTGTCGTAGTTGATAGAAGAGACTTGATCTGTATCCATGGCAATAACGACTGAGCAGTTTTTCCAGCTCGCCAGCTTGGAAATATCGAAATCGCTAAAGCCAAACACAATAACACCATCTACATTTCGTTTTTTCAGGACATCGAGATGCTCATTGGTTTTCTCGCGATCAAACTGGCTCTCCATAATAACAACATCATAGCCTGCATCGTATAAGGTACTTAGCATGCTGCCGACGGCTTTATTTTCTGATGGCGAATCGAGGCGAGATATGATGACCCCAACCACCTTCTGGCTGCCTCCACGCATGGCTTGTGCAGATTTTGATGGCACATAACCACACTCTTGAATCACCTGCTCAACTTTGGCTCGAGTTTCAGGCTTCACCTTAGGATCATTGGTCAAAACGCGAGACACCGTCGACTTGCCGACACCAGACAGCTTAGCTATATCAAGAATGGTTAATTTTTTGCTCATAGGTTATTGGGTCTAATAGTTAAATGTTAAAAGGAGGCGAACGCCTCCTTAATACTATCCGAACACATTTATTGGCTGATACAATTTTTATACACGACACGCCCTAGCTCTAAGCGAGCTTCACTGCCCTTAGTAAAGAGGGTCACTGGGTTGAGGGTCTGCGCCGTGCCATCATCAAGAATGTATTTTGTCCCTGAGCCAGAAGGAACTTGAACCAGTCTATAGTCATGCTCTGGTAACCTCAGTAATGCCAAAGGTTGATTAGGCATAAAGGCGACTTTGAAGGTTTTATCTGCACTGCACTGATAAAACTCGAAATCACCTTGATAGGCACTATCACGCTCTACAGCATTATAGGAACACGCTGTTAAAACGAGTCCAATCATCGCCGTGAGTAACACTCTAGATTTCATGATTCCCTCCTGACAAGATTACAGCGGACAACCTGATTTTGTTTACTTGACGAGATAGTCTGGTACTTGCTTAATGCTATCGAGTACCACTGAGGCTAACGCTTCACCTTTCTCAGTCACTGGTTTGCCAGTACGAACAAGAATCTTAGTTCCGACACCAGCAGCGTCAGCCGCCATCATGTCTTCCGCCTTATCACCAACCATCACTGAGTTGGCCATATCAATGTTTAAAAAGTCACGAGCAGAGATAAGCATCCCAGGTTTTGGCTTACGACAATCACAATCTTCCTTATATTTACCCTGACCTTGCTCTGCATGGTGAGGGCAGTAATAGATCCCATCTAGCTCAACGCCATTATCAACGAAATTCCAATCCATCCACTGAGTTAGTGATAGAAAACGATCTTCGCTGAACATGCCACGTGCAATACCAGACTGGTTAGTCACAAGGACAAGCAGATAGCCCATCTCTTGGAGCTTTTTCGTCGCTTCAAACACACCTTCAATAAACTCAAAATCGTGTTCGTCATGCACATAGCCGTGGTCAACGTTGATTACGCCATCTCGGTCTAGAAAGACTGCAGGTTTTGCCAAAATATGCTTCTCGTTTTTGCTTTGATTAATAAGAATTATTGCACGCTTTATTTCTTTCATCACTATCTAATTACTAAACGATTGGGCAAAAAATACGTTTAGACGTCTAGACGTAAAAATATCTATTGACACCAATCACGCAAACCCATAGCATCCTCTAGTAAATGAGATGTGGCTCAAAATAATCTTCTGCTGCTCATCCAATCTGATAGTGGGTTTCTCGATGATTGAAATTAATCAAGTTAATAAGGTTTTCTTCCAAGGCACTAAGGAAATTCACGCCTTGAAAGAGATAAACCTTCATATTCCTCAAGGAACAATCTTTGGTGTTATTGGCTCATCAGGAGCAGGGAAAAGTACGCTTATTCGTTGTGTCAACATGCTAGAAGCACCAACGACAGGCTCGATCGTGGTTGATGGCGTGGATCTCACTAAGCTGTCTAAATCTCAGTTGAGTGAAGCTCGTCGTAATATTGGGATGATCTTCCAGCATTTTAATCTGCTGTCGTCACGCTCTGTGTATGACAACGTGGCACTACCGTTAGAGCTCGCGGACAAAGATAAAGCGCATATCAACCAAAAAGTGACTGAGCTACTTAAGTTGGTAGGCCTTGAAGATAAACACGAAAGCTACCCTGCTAACCTTAGCGGTGGTCAAAAGCAGCGTGTTGCCATCGCTCGCGCACTGGCTTGCGATCCTAAAGTACTTTTATGTGATGAAGCCACCAGTGCACTAGATCCAGCGACAACTCAGTCTATTTTAGAGCTGCTCAGAGAGATTAACCGCAAGCTCAACATCACCATTCTCCTGATCACTCACGAGATGGATGTTGTGAAAAGTATTTGCCACCAAGTAGCTATTATTGGGGGTGGTGAATTGGTAGAGAAAGGCAGTGTTGGTGAGATCTTCGCGCACCCTAAAACCGAGCTAGCTCACCAGTTTATTCGTTCAACATTGGATCTTTCTATTCCTGAAGATTACCAAGCTCGTCTACAGGACACGCGCGTTGAGAACAGCTACCCACTAGTGCGTTTAGAGTTTACTGGCGCGACTGTTGATGCACCACTCATGAGCCAGATTGCTCGTAAATTCAATATTGATGTCAGCATTTTGAGTTCCGATCTCGATTACGCTGGCGGCGTTAAGTTTGGCATGATGGTCGCCGAACTGTTCGGCAACGAACAAGACGATAATGCTGCCATTGAATTCCTGCGCGAACACAACGTAAAAGTAGAGGTACTGGGTTATGTCCTTTAATGAAATTTCACAGTGGCTGAACTTAAACAGCAACCTACTTATTGGCGCAACACTTGAAACTCTCTATATGGTCGCTGTCGCTGGTATTGTCGGCTTTGCAATAGGCATCCCGTTAGGTGTTGTTTTACACACGACTAAAAAAGATGGCCTGCTCGAAAACACTAAGCTCAATAGTGCGCTTGGTGCCATCGTAAACATTGGTCGCTCTGTACCATTCCTTGTCTTGATGGTAGCGATCATTCCAGTCACTAAGTTATTAGTGGGAACCTTTATCGGCACAACAGCGGCAATTGTTCCTTTGACCATAGGTGCGATTCCATTTGTCGCTCGTCTTATCGAAGGCGCATTGCTTGAAGTCCCAACGGGACTTGTCGAAGCTGCGCAGTCTATGGGCGCGACACCGTTGCAGATCATCTCAAAGGTATTACTCCCAGAAGCAATGCCAACTATCGTCAACTCCGTCACTATCACGCTAGTCACTCTAGTGAGTTACTCTGCAATGGCGGGAACGGTCGGAGGTGGAGGTTTAGGTGACGTAGCCATTCGCTACGGATTCCACCGCTACGATGTGGTGATCATGGCAGTGACAGTCGTCATGCTCATCGTACTGGTACAAATTATTCAATCTATTGGTGATGCGATTGTGCGTCGCGTCGATCACCGTTAATAATAAATTAAACATTAATCACAGATTTTATTTATAAGGAGATAGTGATGAAATTCAGTCTTAAAGGTATTTTGGCTATCGCTGCAGCAGCGTCTGCACTGGTTCTGGCAGGTTGTGGCGATAAAGAAGCAGACACAAGCAAAATCAAAGTTGGTGTTATGGCTGGTGCTGAAGCACAAGTTGCTGAAGTAGCAGCAAAAGTGGCTAAAGAAAAATTCGGCCTAGAGGTTGAGTTAGTGACTTTCACCGATTACGTAACACCAAATGCAGCGTTGGATGACGGTTCAATCGATATCAATGCATTCCAACATAAACCATACCTTGATCAGCAAGTAGCAGACCGCAGTTACAAACTGACAATTGCGGGTAACACCTTTGTTTACCCGATCGCAGGTTACTCTAAGCAAGTAACATCTGTTGAAGAGATCCAAGATGGCGCTCGTATTGCGGTACCAAACGATCCAACAAACCTTGGTCGTTCTTTACTGCTTCTTGAGCAACAAGGTCTTCTGAAACTTCGCGAAGACGTCGGTCTACTAGCAACGGTTCGTGATATCGTTGAAAACCCAAAAAACATCACAATTGTAGAACTTGATGCAGCTCAGCTACCACGTTCACTTGATGACGTTGCACTTTCAGTGATCAACACTACATACGCGAGCTCAATCAATCTAACACCACAAAAAGACGGTATCTTCGTTGAAGACAAAGAGTCTCCATACGTAAACCTTATCGTCGCTCGTGAAGACAATGTCCAAGCTGAAAACGTACAAAACTTCGTTAAGTCTTACCAAACTGAAGAAGTGTACAACGCAGCATCAGACATCTTCCAAGGTGGTGTAGTTAAAGGCTGGTAATCCACAACTCGCTTAAACATTCGCTAAGGGCTGACGAGATTCGTCAGCCCTTTTATTTTTGTTCCGGCTTTTTGATACGTTCAAAATAGTTATCAATAATGGCTTCATAGCGACCATCTTGTTTCATTTCTCGCAATGCCTCGTCGAATCGCTCTCGCAGCCAAGCATGTTCCCTCAACTTAGAAAAAGCGATATAGCTGGGTGTCGCTTCAATAGGAGGAGAGAGGATTTCTAACACCTTATCCATCCCCTCACTAGCAATGATACTTCGATGTTATTCACCCATATATCTGCCCGTCCGGTTCTCACCAGATGTGCACAGTCGCGAGTATGGTTACGCCTAAAAACCATTTTGAAACGGCTCTGCAAGTAAAGCGTCCATTCTTGCGCCGTAACTCACTCGGTTAACAACGCAGATAGTTGAATTGGATAAATCAGAGGTTAAGAATAAGTCACTAGAGATATTACTGTTTGTCTTCACGACTAAGCTGATGTTTTGTGTGAACAATATCTGGTGACTAAAATCGGCAAACTGTTCTCTTTGTGGATTTTTAAATGCTGTAAAAATTGCATCGGCTCGACCAAATTGGACATTACTTAACGCCCTAGCCCATGGCAATACTTCGATAGAAATTGGAACATTGAGTTGTTTAAATACCGCTTCTACTAATTCGACCGCCACTCCGGAAAGTTCATCTTCGTGACTGACAATATACGGTGGGTATTCAAGGGTAACGAGTTGAATTGGCGCTTCACTACGAACGTTAAAAGCGAGCCCAAAAAACAATGCAGATAACGCGATACGTCGAATCATGAACAAAAAAACTCAAAAGAGTTGAGCGATTCTGTTAAGCGCCGTTTAGCCGCAAGAGATACCACTGTCTGATTTTCATTTAACCTCCGAACTCACTGCTATAGTGGTAAGTAAAGTTCACCGCATTCACTTGTCAACTCGAATTGCACAAATCATCATTGACAAAAAAGCCAGAGCGAATGCTCTGGCTTTGAAATTAACCAATATCTGTATCGTGGTTAAGGTGTGTAATACGTTGCCGCACCTGGACCTACAGGTAGACCCAAGACAAATACCCACACATAGAACAGCAGACTCCAACCTACGATGAAACAAATAGAGTAAGGAAGCATAGTTGCGATAAGTGTACCAATACCTAGATTCTTCATGTAGCGAGTCGCTACGGCTAGGATAAGACCAAAGTAGCTCATCATAGGTGTAATGATATTGGTGGTCGAATCACCGATACGGTATGCAGCTTGAATCGTTTCTGGCGCATAACCCACTAGCATTAGCATTGGAACAAAGATAGGTGCTGTTACTGCCCACTGAGCCGACGCTGAGCCGATCATTAGGTTAATGAAGCCACACATCAAGATGAATGCGAAGAACAACATTGGGCCTGTCAGACCAATATCTTGTAGGAAGTTAGCACCTGCAACAGCAAATACCTGACCAAAGTTAGTCCACTTAAAGAATGCAACAAACTGAGCAGCGAAGAACACCAACACAATGTACATACCCATAGAAGACATCGATTTAGCCATCGCATCGATCACGTCGCGATCCGTCTTCATCGTGCCCGTTACTTTGCCGTAAACAAAGCCTGGGATGGCAAAGAAGACAAAGATAAACGCTACGATACTCTTAAGGAATGGCGAACCAGCAACGGTACCCGCATCTGAACGAAGTACACCATCTGCAGGAACAATCGTCCAAGCAAGAAGCGCCGAAACGACAACAACAGCAAGACCAGCTAATTTAAGACCTTTCTTTTCAATATCCGTCAGTTTACCCATAGAGTCGTTTGACAGATCTTCCGATGCTTCCTCATCACTGTATTTGCCAAGCTTAGGCTCAACAATTTTCTCAGTAACAAACGCACCCATTGCAGCAATAAAGAACGTCGACACAAACATGAAGTACCAGTTAACTTCTGGACCAACTGTATAAGTCGGATCAATCATTTGTGCTGCGGTTTCGGTAATACCAGAAAGTAGCGGGTCAACGGTACCAATCAGTAGGTTCGCAGAGTAACCACCAGAAACACCAGCAAACGCTGCTGCAAGACCAGCAAGAGGGTGACGACCTAAAGAGTGGAATAGCATTGCAGCCAGTGGGATTAGAACCACATAGCCAAGCTCAGACGCGGTATTTGAAATGATACCAGCGAAGACTACCGTTATTGTAACCATGCGCTTTGACGCACCCATTACCATGCCGCGCATTGCAGCTGATAGAAGGCCAGAGTGCTCTGCGATTGCCACACCTAACATAGCAACAAGTACTGTACCTAACGGTGCAAAACCAACAAAGTTTTTAACTAGGTTAGTAACGATCAGTTGGAGACCTTCGGCGTTAAGCAGGCTCACAACATGAATCATACCATCTGCTGCACGGCCCTTAGCGCCTTCTGGGCGAGGGTCCATAACAGAAACTTCAAAGTAACCAGCAATGCCTGATGTAACTAGGATCGCTAAACAGAAGATGGCGAAAAGAGTGATTGGGTGGGGTAAAAGGTTCCCCAAATATTCAACAGTATCAAGAAAGCGTGTAAACAGCGGCTTTTTTGGCGAGTTTTGTTTAATCGAAGCAGATGAACTCATCTGTTCCCTCCTTGTAGTTATTCCTGTGCAAATGTGACAAAAATGTTCCAAATGCCGGCAGAGATTACTCGACAAAACTCTCAATTAGAAATTCAAAATGTTACAAAGTGTGTAACACCCAATTCAATTTAACCAAAAACAAACAAAAAATTAGCAAACGTGGCTAATTTTAAATCAAAATCCAGAATTATAGTTCAATGCCACGCATTTACTATCAGAATAAAACAAAATCTAACCTCTTGATTCGATTAAGGGTGATAGGAAAGCGGCCAAGATGAGAGTGACCTATTGCACACCATCTTGGACGATTAAAACCCTAGTTGAGGAAAAAGAGTCAACTGACGATTTTTAAACCAACCTCAAACATCCGTCGCACTATTTTTGCACTGCTTTAAACCTTGGGTTCGATTTACATATCACATAGAGTCGCCCACGACGTTTTACGATCTGGCAGTCAGGATGACGACTCTTGGCACTCTTTAATGATTTCACTACTTTCATCTATTGGTCCCCTTTTTCAAACTGACCGAAACGACGTCTAAAGTTCGCCACACGACCCTCTTTTTGAATCACTCGTTGCTTACCTGTATAGAAAGGATGAGACTTCGAAGAGACTTCAACGGTGAAATAAGGGTAGGTTTTCCCATCACTCCATTCGATTGTTCGATCTGTTTGTAGCGTAGAACCAATCAGAAAATACTCATCGACACTGGTGTCGTGAAAAACAACTGTTCGATATTGTGGGTGGATATTTGCTTGCATGATAAGCCCTTTCAAATTGTTATGTTATAACATATCAATTAGTAATCATTCTCAACAATCATTGCAAGCTTTTTTTATGATACTTTTGCTGTAACCCTATCCACAGAGTTAAGAAAACCATGTATTCCGTAGAGCCGATCGGTTTTATTGAAAGCCCATACAAAGAGAAATTTGCCGTTCCCCGTCAACCAGGTTTAGTGTCCGCTGCCCGCTCTCGTGTCAGATTAACAGGAGCAGCAAACAGCCCTGAATCACTGCGTGGCATTGAGCAGTTCTCTCATGTTTGGTTGCTATTTTTGTTCGATCAGAATCTAGACGCAGGCTGGAAGCCAACCGTTCGTCCACCTCGTCTTGGCGGCAATGAACGAATTGGTGTCTTTGCTTCACGTTCAACTTTTAGACCAAACGGTATAGGTATGTCTGCGGTGAAAATAAAGGGAGTCACCAAACAAGGTGATCAGATCTACTTAGAGCTCGGAAATGTCGATTTGGTTGATGGCACACCTATCATCGATATCAAACCCTACATCCCCTACTCCGATGCGATTACGGCGGCAAGTGAAGGCTATGCTGAAGGAGAACCCGATACTTATCCCGTCAACTTTTCGGCCGCCGCCTTATCTCAATTGCAGCAGCACAACGAGGCTGAGTATGTTAAAGCGGTGATAGAACAGGTTTTGGCACAGGATCCTCGCCCAGCCTACAAAAAGAATAAGCCCGACAGCAAGGAATATGCGGTAAATTTGTTCGATCTTAATGTTAAGTTCATGGTCACCGATAACTTAATAACGGTTACTGCGATTGAAAGCTTTTGACAAAGGCAATTGGCTGATATTATAAGCGGCTAACAATTTTCCCTTGTGGGACTTCCATACTTCAATCCATTGCGGCTTGAGTATCTAACTTTAATAAACGGATAAGTTAAATGCGTACCAGTAATTATCTTCTTTCTACTCTGAAGGAGACTCCAAACGACGCAGAAGTAGTGAGCCACCAGCTCATGCTACGTGCAGGTATGATCCGTAAGCTGGCTTCAGGTCTATACACCTGGCTACCTACCGGTCTACGTGTTCTGCGTAAAGTCGAAAACATCGTTCGTCAAGAGATCGACAATGCAGGCGCTGTCGAAACTTTGATGCCCGTTGTTCAGCCGTTTGAACTATGGGAAGAAACAGGTCGCAGCGAGAAGATGGGCCCTGAGCTATTACGCTTTACTGACCGTCACACTCGTCCGTTTGTACTTAGCCCAACAGCTGAAGAAGTGATCACTAGCCTAGTGCGTAATGAAGTGAGCTCTTACAAGCAGTTACCGCTAAACCTGTACCAAATCCAAACTAAGTTCCGTGATGAACGTCGCCCACGTTTCGGCGTAATGCGTGCTCGTGAATTCTGCATGATGGATGCGTACAGCTTCGATATCGACAAAGCGGGTCTAGAGAAATCTTACCAAGCTATGCATGACGCTTACTGTAAAGCTTTTGACCGCATGGGCCTTGAGTACCGTCCTGTATTGGCAGATTCTGGTGCTATTGGTGGTAGTGGTTCTCAAGAGTTCCACGTGCTGGCTGAAAGCGGCGAAGACCTCATCGCCTTCTCTACTGAGTCTGATTACGCAGCGAACATCGAGAAAGCAGAAGCGGCCGCGCCTGCTGGCGATCGCGCAGAACCAACACAAGAGATGACGCTAGTCGACACTCCAAACGCGAAAACTATCGCTGAACTAGTAGAGCAATTCGATCTACCAATCGAGAAAACGGTTAAAACTCTATTCGTTAAAGCATCTGATGAAGTAGACGCTGAGATCATCGCACTTATCATCCGTGGCGACCACGAACTGAACGAAGTGAAAGCGGAAAACCTACCGCAAGTTGCAGCACCTCTAGAGATGGCAACCGAAGAGCAAATTCGTGCGCTTATCGGTGCAGGTCCTGGCTCTTTAGGCCCTGTTGGTCTTGAGCTACCATTCATCGTTGACCGCACTGTAGCGGTAATGAGCGACTTTGGTGCTGGTGCGAACATTGATGATAAACACTACTTCGGTATCAACTGGGGTCGTGATGTTGAGCTAGGCCAAGTTGAAGATCTGCGTAACGTTGTTGAAGGTGATCCAAGCCCATGTGGTCAAGGTACCCTAATGCTAAAACGCGGTATCGAAGTCGGTCATATCTTCCAGCTAGGTAACGTTTACTCGGAAGCAATGAACTGTGGCGTTCTTGGTCCTGATGGTAAGAACGTCATCTTAGAGATGGGGTGTTACGGTATTGGTGTCTCACGCGTAGTGGCTTCTGCAATCGAGCAAAACCACGACGAATACGGCATCATCTGGCCTGACGCACTTGCTCCTTTCCAAGTTGCTATCGTACCAATGAACATGCACAAATCAGAAGAAGTACAGCAAGCGGCAGAGAAGCTATATGCTGAACTCACAGCAATGGGTATTGAAGTTCTATTCGACGATCGTAAAGAACGCCCAGGTGTGATGTTCTCGGATATGGAACTTATCGGCATTCCTCACACTATCGTCATCGGTGACCGTTCAATGAAAGAAGGCAACTTCGAGTATAAGAACCGCCGCTCAGGTGAGAAAACAGCCGTAGCGATGGCCGATATTGTTGAATACGTAAAAGCTCAGCTAGCATAAGCTTTCGCTAAGATATAGAAAGGCCGATGGAGACATCGGCCTTTTTTTTTTGAGCTGGACTATTATCTCTTCCAGGGAAGAAGTACTGTCAACACCTTTGTACTAAAGGTTCTTTCACCGTTCTACCAACCCCAACCTCTCGGAGGACGAAGTCCGTACCAGTTATCTAGCAGCGAAGCGATCCATAGGGCGCAGCCCGATCCAGTTATCCATAGGACGCAGTCCGTTCTCGCCTCTCGAAGCGAAGCGCTCTCGCAGGACGAAGTCCGGTCTCGTATTCCTACTCCAACGGCTCTGTAGGTGCCTGACTGGCGACCTTTTTTGGAGCAAAAGCAACATCCCTTAGCGCCGCAGAATTGCCATCGATAAGTTCACCAAAATGGAAAATACCAAACTCACCTGGTTTCATACGATGCCACTCTTCGTTATCAGTCAATGGTTGCGTCGCAATAACCGAAACTATGTCATTAGGTGTTGTTTCTTCTTGGAAATTGATCTCTACATCTTCATCAATCAGTGACGCTTTACCAAACGGAGCGCGACGCGTTATCCAATAAAGATGGTTGGTACAATATGTCATGACAAACTCACCGTCTGACAGCAGCATATTGAAGACACCTTTCTCTTTCAGTTGTTCGCAACACTCGGCAATAAAACGAAATACGCCGACCATATCTTGTGGAGGCTGTGGATAACGCAGCTCCATTTGATTCAATAACCAGCAAAATGACAGTTCACTATCTGTTTGGCCGACAGGGCGATGACGACCCGAATTTAAGCCTTGATAGTCAGTGAGTTGCCCATTATGGGCAAAAGTCCAGTAACGTCCCCAAAGCTCTCGGGTAAATGGGTGGGTGTTTTCAAGGTTCACTGCTCCACGATTCGCTTGGCGAATATGGCTAATCACTGCACAGCTTTTAATTGGATAGTTCTGGACCAGTTCAGCAATTTTTGAGTCACAGCTAGGGTTGGGATCTTTAAAATTACGAAAGCCCTTGCCTTCGTAAAAAGTAATGCCCCAACCATCACGATGCGGACCGGTATTGCCACCACGTTGCATAAGACCGGTAAAACTAAAACAGATATCGGTTGGCACATTGGCGCTCATTCCGAGCAGTTCACACATGGTTTTAAAAACTCCCTATACAGCAACCGTATTAGTGCAAAGCACTAATACGGTTTACAACCCTTGATAAAGGGTTATTTTTCCATTTCTTTTTCAATCAGTTGGATCACAATGTGAATAATCTTGATGTGGATCTCTTGGATGCGGTCTGCGTAACCAAAATGAGGGACACGGATTTCAATATCCGCTAGACCTGCCATTTTACCACCATCCTTACCGGTTAGAGCGATGGTTTTCATACCCTTAGCTTGCGCAGCTTCAATCGCTTTAAGGATATTGCCAGAGTTACCTGAAGTCGACAGGCCAAATAGCACGTCACCTTTTGAACCTACCGCTTCTACATAACGAGAGAAGACATACTCATAACCAAAGTCATTGCTGACACAAGATAAATGGCTTGGGTCTGAAATCGCAATGCCTGGCAAACCAGGACGATTTTCGCGGTAACGGCCTGTCAGTTCTTCTGCAAAATGCATCGCATCACAGTGTGAACCACCATTACCACATGACAGTACTTTACCGCCTTGCTTAAATGAATCCGCAATCATTTTCGCCGCAGCTTCAATTTGAGCGATGTTATTCTCGTCGCTCAAGAACTTGTTTAGAACATCAGCAGCTTCATTCAATTCGCTTTTAATCAGGTCCTGGTACATAGGTTTTTCTCTAATTTTTGTAATAAATAGTTCTGTGAACAAGACAGAAACGGTTATCTACAGAGTTTACTCAAACAATTCTCACTGTCGATAGCTTGCCGATAACATTTACCGCTTTCTTGCCATTCTCCGCTCACAATTTCCGCACAGCTCGCCATTTTTAGACCTTTGACTCTACTTAGATCACTTTTTGAACAAATACAGGTTTTACATTTCATTAATATTTTGATTACACTTAACTGGTTAGACCTCTTACCCGTCACCGGCGAATAACCAACTATAAATCGCCGCAAAAGGAATATACATATGGACATTTTGCTCTCTATTCTTGGCTTTACCACGGTACTGGCAGTCTGCCTCTATCATCGCACCTCACTGCTAGTGTCGATTGCTGCACTGACTGTAACCATGGTTGCGCTTTCAATTTTCGGTTCTGCTGGTTCACTTAGTTGGATACTGTTTATCGCGGCAATTGCTACCTTAGCGGTTCCATCAATCCGTCAATCTCTGATTAGCAAGAAAGCGTTATCGCTGTTTAAAAAAGTGTTGCCTGCTATGTCTCAAACAGAGAAAGAAGCACTCGATGCAGGTACGGTTTGGTGGGAAGCAGAACTGTTCAAAGGCAAGCCAGATTGGAAAAAGCTTCACGACATCAAAGCCCCTCAATTGAGCGCAGAAGAACAAGCATTCCTAGACGGCCCTGTGAACGAAGTCTGTGCCATGGTCAATGATTACCAAGTCACTCATGAGCTTGCCGATTTACCACCTGAAGTTTGGCAATACCTAAAAGACAACAAATTCTTCGCGATGATCATTAAGAAAAAATATGGTGGCCTAGAGTTTTCAGCGTATGCACAATCCCTAGTATTGCAGAAACTGACCGGTGTCTCTGGTGTGCTGTCTTCAACGGTTGGCGTTCCTAACTCATTGGGTCCAGGTGAACTGCTGCAACATTACGGTACCACTGAGCAAAAAGAATACTACTTGCCTCGACTTGCAGAAGGTAAAGAGATCCCATGTTTTGCCCTAACTAGCCCTGAAGCGGGTTCAGATGCGGGCTCAATTCCAGATTTTGGTATTGTCTGCAAAGGTGAGTGGCAAGGTAAAGAAGTGCTTGGTATGCGTCTGACGTGGAACAAACGCTACATCACACTGGCACCGGTTGCGACTGTGTTGGGTCTAGCGTTTAAACTGCGCGACCCAGATGGCCTACTTGGTGATCAACAAGATATTGGCATCACCTGTGCCCTTATTCCAACACATTTAGAAGGTGTTGAAATTGGCAACCGCCATTTCCCACTTAACGTGCCTTTCCAAAATGGTCCAACACGTGGCCAAGACCTGTTTGTTCCTCTTGATTTCATCATCGGCGGTCCAAAAATGGCTGGCCAAGGCTGGCGTATGTTGGTTGAGTGTCTGTCGGTAGGTCGTGGTATCACTCTGCCTTCAAACTCGACGGGTGGCATTAAGTCCGCCGCTTTAGCCACGGGAGCCTACGCTCGTATTCGCCGTCAGTTTAAGCAACCAATCGGCCACATGGAAGGTGTCGAAGAGCCATTGGCACGCCTTGGCGGCAATGCTTATGTCATGGATGCTGCAAGTAACCTAACAGTCGCGGGTATTGACCTTGGTGAGAAACCATCCGTCATCTCTGCGATTGTAAAATACCACTGTACTCACCGTGGTCAGCAAAGCATCATCGACGCTATGGACATTGTCGGCGGAAAAGGCATCTGTCTTGGCCCTTCTAACTTCCTTGCTCGTGGTTACCAAGGTGCGCCCATTGCGGTGACAGTTGAAGGTGCAAACATTCTGACTCGCTCTATGATCATCTTTGGTCAAGGTGCTATTCGTTGTCACCCTTACGTATTGGAAGAGATGAATGCAGCCTACTCAGAAGCCTCAGACGCGCTAGACAAGTTTGACTCTGCGCTGGCTGGACACGTCAGCTTTACCATGAGTAATCTTGTTCGCAGCTTCTGGCTTGCTTTAACAGATGGTCGTTTCTCGGATGCACCGGTCAAAGATGCCACAACGCGTTACTACCAGCAGCTTAACCGATACAGTGCCAACATTGCCTTCCTCTCTGATATTTCAATGGCAGTGCTTGGCGGTTCCCTGAAACGCAAGGAACGTCTATCTGCTCGCTTGGGCGATATTTTGAGCCAGTTGTACTTAAGCTCTGCAACATTAAAACGCTTTGAGAGTGACGGCCGTATTGCAGATGATCTACCTTTAGTACATTGGGGACTACAAGATAGTCTGAAACAAACTGAGTTGGCGATTGATGAGTTTTTAGCAAACTTCCCGAACAAAGTCCTCGGTAAAGCCCTGCGTCTAGTCATCATGCCGTTTGGTCGAGTTCGTAAAGCACCGAGTGATAAGCTGGATAGCCAAGTGGCTCAAATTCTGCAAACACCGAGCGAAACTCGTTCACGTATTGGCCGTAACCAATACTTGGCAGCAACTGAGTTCAACGCGGCAGGTCGTATTGAGCAGGCTCTAGAAGTGATTCTGCAAGCAGAGCCAGTATTCAATAAAATCTGTGAGCAGCTAGGTCAACGTCGCCCATTCTTGCGTCTAGATGAAGTCGCTCAACTGGGCCTCGAAAAAGGCATCATTGATGCTGACGATGCGAAACTACTGACTGAAGCAGAGCAACATCGCTTATACGTCATTAACGTTGATGACTTCAGCCCAGAGGAACTGGCCGCAAAGCCAATGCCTCTGCTTCAACCAGAGATGGATGAAGTGGCGTAACCCAACTTAAAACTGAAATAAAGGGCTGCAATCGCAGCCCTTTATTTATTCTTGTATCAAAGAATGCCTAGAGGAAAGACGGTAGCCCCATTAACGCGGGTCCCATTAACGACTCACTACTTTTTAGGCATATCGAGTTGCATTTCCGGCAGTGCTTGTCTGCTTGCCTTTAACTTACGCATAACAAACCAAACCGCGATACCCAATATCAGTACCACCAAATTACCCACACCAATTAGAATCATGGTACGAGTGCGTTTAGCTTCGCGCATCTCCATCATTTGAATTTCTTCCAGCATTTTTTGCTGCTTGAGACGCTCTTCTTCCTGCAAACGACGGGTTTCGGCAATATCTACCTCTTCTACCACGCTGTATGTGTGTTCACTGATCGGGAAAATCAGTGGTCGCTCAGAGCCCATTTCGGTTGCAAAGGCTTTACCATGCCAAGCATAGAGACCAAGATCCGCACTGTAAGGAATCTCAAGCGTCAGCTTATTACTCTCCTCGCCCGCACTGCCCTGAACGGTGGTCAACGCACCATTAGGAGAGGTATGCTCAACGTGACCGGCAATCGAGCCTGGTTTAATCATTCCCTGCTCACCTGCAAAGACAATCTGGTTAGGACTCATTTCTTCACGAGACTGAATAAAGGTAGCCAACAGGGGCGATGGGTAGACTAAAACCTCTTGCTCTTGAGCACGCAAGAACACGCCATTACCAGAAGTGATTCTGACACGATACTTGCCTGGCTCACTGGTAATAGGCAAAGCAACGGTGAAAATACCATCGCCAGCAACCTCATCAAGATCCTTACCATCATCAGCGAACTCACCAATTACTTCAGGTAATGGACGTGCCTCCTTCACCAACGACTCTTCATTCTCGACATATTTCGTAAAGGTCACTTTCAGTTTCACACGATCAAGAAAATCTCTTAATACGAGTGGCTGATTGTCTGAGGTCAAGCGGGCATTAAACTTAATCGACTCTCCTTGATACAATCGAGTCGGCAGCGTGTCCGTGGACAGCTCAAGATGAGAAATCAGCTTTATCTTGTTCTTGGGAGTCACTTTACCAATTGCTTGCCAAGGGCCAGGCATAGGATTATCAATGGAAACGATGTCCATTGAAGGTTCTTGGTACCAGCGAACATTGTCTGGACTACGCCAGGCATAATATTTCTTGCCGTCGGGTCTCACTAAGACCACTGGTTGAGAACTTTGCGCTCGGTAGATAACAAAGGTAATTTGCTTAATCGACGGGTCGACTCTAAAGCGATTATCCAACAACGACATTGAGGTTCCTTCGGCAGCATAGCCTAACGAACTAAATACAAAACCTAAAATGGCAATCCAAAACCTCAACATCCTTTCTCCTACTGACGCCAGAGACAGCTACCGCTGTTCTCTACTATGTCTAATCTACTTTGGTGGGCTTCTAATTCATCGGCTGTTGCACGTAAAACCTTTAGCGATTTTCGACCACTTGCCGCACGTTTTATGACTTCGCCCTCTTCACCTCCAGAGCTCCCTGCATTGAACTGCAGCGAAGTCTGTCCACCCGTCATTAGCAGGTAAACATCTGCCAGAATCTCGGCATCGAGTAATGCCCCGTGGAGAGTACGGTGAGAGTTATCTATACCGTAACGATCACAAAGTACGTCAAGGTTGTTTCGCTTGCCAGGGAAGATTTTCTTCGCCATAGCCAGCGTATCGGTCACTTTACAATAGTCAATCGTCTTGCCGATGCTAGGGTCAAGCATCCGAAACTCATTGTCCATGAAGCCAACGTCGAAGGGCGCATTGTGCGCCACCAGCTCAGCCCCTTTGATGAAGTCTAGAAATTCAGCATGCACATCACGATAGTCTGGTTTGTCGACCAAAAACTCATCGGTAATACCGTGAACTTCTACCGCATCAGGCTGAATTTCACGATCGGGTTTGATGTAGACATGGAAATGACGCCCTGTCAGTTTGCGGTTTATGATCTCCACAGCACCGATTTCAATGATTCGGTGATCCTGATAGTGAGGTCCACCCTCACGGTTCATACCTGTGGTTTCTGTATCGAGTACAACGATACGATGTTGATTAGAATTGTTGCTGGTATTCATAACAATATGTGTGTCAGACTATGTCAATAATGTGCTTAACCCAATAGTATCAAATCATGACGAAACAGGTGGAAATTTTCACTGATGGTTCTTGTTTAGGTAACCCAGGTCCTGGTGGTTACGGAATCGTACTCCGCTATAAACAGGTCGAAAAAACGCTCGCCAAAGGTTTTACCCTTACCACAAACAACCGTATGGAAATGATGGCTACCATTGTCGCCTTGCAAGCTTTAAAAGAGCCATGCGACGTAATTCTAACGACCGACAGTCAATATGTTCGTCAAGGTATTACTCAGTGGATACACAACTGGAAAAAGCGCGGCTGGAAAACAGCAGACAAGAAACCCGTTAAGAATGCCGATCTTTGGCAAGCGCTTGATACAGAAACCCAGCGCCATAGCATCGATTGGCGCTGGGTCAAAGGTCACGCAGGGCATAGAGAAAACGAAATGTGTGATGAATTAGCCCGTACCGCAGCGGAAAACCCAACCGATGAAGATGTCGGTTATCAGCCTAGCTAGTTGGAGCTAGACTGTCGGCTCGACACTTTGTAATTGACGCCAACTGGCGTCAATTTTCGTTTTAACTTCCAGTGAGGCTTAATTAGCTTGAGTGGATAAGTACGTTTTCGTGCCACGATAAAATAGAGACTTCCCGCAGGTGCCGCCCAATCGCCAAGACTGTTCTCCAACCAAGTCCACATAGTGCGATATTTCTGCATAGGGAACAGTGCGTAACTGTCGCACTCCAACACCTGATAGTTTAATAGCCCAAGCCAATCTTTAACTCGATTGGGCGTAAACATCCGACCGCTCCATGGTAAATTGTTACGTCGCCAAGGCATTAAGCTCGCAAGCCCAGTAAAACTGATTGGGTTGAAACCCGTTATAATCAGGTAACCATCATCAATCATGACTCGGTCAACTTCTCGTAACATACGATGAGGATCGTTACAGTAGTCAAGTTGATGGGACATCAGCACAGCATCGAAACTTTTTTCCAGAAAGGGCAAATCGTAACCATCTGCAATCACATTGTGCAAAGGGTTCTGGATATCTAAGTGAACTTGATGTTGAATGTTACAGTTGAAACTGGTTAACTCGCAGCTCAACCCGCCCAGCTTAAGTAGGTGATATCCGAATAGTTTTGGGCACCATTCGTCAATGCGGGTTTGAATTGAATCACTGACCCACTGGCCATTTTTTAGCTGAGACCATGAATGAGGCTTTTCAAGCTTTTTTCTGCTAAGTGCTGGTTTCATATATAACCTGCTTCACCCTGGTAACTGGAGACACAACCATGTTGAATATCAAAAGCATACCTGCATTTAATGATAATTACATCTGGCTAATTGAAAATAGCGATCGTCGTTGTGCTGTGGTTGATCCAGGTGACGCGACCCCAGTCCTCACTTACCTAAAAGAGCACGAACTGAATTTAGAGGCAATTCTCATTACTCACCACCACAATGACCATATTGGTGGTGTTGCTGAGCTGGTACGACAGTTTCCTAGCGTCGATGTTGTCGGCCCCGCCAACGAACCTGTACCCACCTTAACTCATGCCGTCGATGCAGGAGATCAAATAGAGCTATTTGATGAAATCTTTTTTGTTCTAGGTTTAGAAGGCCATACTAGTGGCCATATCGGCTATGTCGGAGATGGAAAGTTATTCTGTGGTGACGTGCTGTTCTCTGCTGGATGTGGGCGCGTATTTGAGGGAACGATGGAACAGATGCATAACTCTCTCAACAAACTCGCAGCCTTGCCAGAAGAGACGGAGGTCTACTGTGCACACGAGTACACCACCAGCAATCTGGCCTTTGCACTGGCCGTTGAACCAGATAATAGTCAGTTGCAACAATATCGAGACGAAGTAAACCGCTTAAGAGCGCAAAACAAACCGACGTTACCGACTACCATTCGCCGAGAAAAGTGGATCAATCCATTTTTGCGTACCGATCAGCCTAGCGTTATCCGCTCCGTATCAAATAGAACCTCTCAAACTGATCCACTCGCGATTTTTACTGCATTACGTGAGTGGAAGAACGAATTTTAACGATTTGCTGCTTGTCACCTACTGAGAGAGGCAAGTATTATCAGCAGCCAAATAGAAAAAGGGCTGTGCAATGCGAGTTAAACACAGCTGGGTATTGGCATTACTCTTAGCAGGTTGTCAGCTTACCCAGCCGACCGATTCTGGAGAAGCCGTCTCTCCAGATACCAACAATCCAACCATAACACCGACTGAGCCTGTAGCTCAGCCAGAAAAACCGGTAGTCAAAGTAGAGCCGGTGGTCACACCGCAAACTCAGCAAGACGTCTGGCAGCGTATCGCGATGCAACTCGATATGCCGATCCCTGATCACCAACTGGTCGATTACTACCGCACATGGTATTTGAAGCATCCAAATCATTTAAAAACGGTTTCGCAACGCGCCGAACCTTTCCTATATTTGATTACAGAGAAGATCGAGCAACGTGGCTTGCCACTGGAACTGGCACTTCTTCCTGTCGTTGAAAGTTCATTTGATGCCTTCGCTTACTCTCATGGTAGTGCCGCTGGTTTATGGCAGTTTGTTCCCGGTACGGGCGAGATGTACGGTCTCAAACAAAACTTCTGGTACGATGGTCGTCGCGATGTCCCCGCTGCGACAGATGCTGCACTCGATTACCTGACTTACCTAAATAAGCGTTTTGATGGCGATTGGACACACGCGATTGCCGCGTACAACAGTGGTGGCGGCCGTGTCTCCAGCGCTATCCGCAAAAACAACAAACTCGGTAAGCCAATCGACTTCTTCTCTCTCGACTTACCAAAAGAAACCAGTGGTTATGTGCCAAAATTACTGGCTCTGGCAGACATTGTCGCCAATCAAGAAAAATACGGCATTGAAATCCCACCTATCGCCAACCGACAGGTTGTGGAATTGGTCAATCCCAAAGAACAGCTCGACCTTGCTATCGCGGCTAACTACGCTGGTATCAGTGTCAAAGAGCTGCAAAGCTTGAATCCAGCATACAACCAATGGGCTACAGCACCAGATGGTCCACACCAGTTGCTGCTACCTATCGACAACGTCGCTCAGTTTAACAGTGCGGCTAGTAAAAACCGTGGTAAAGGGATGAAAGTGGTACGCTACAAAGTGAAATCTGGCGATACTTTGAGTGTTTTGGCTGAGAAATATAACACGACAGCCCAAGTCATCCGCACTGCGAATAATATTAGCGGCAATAACATCCGAGTCGGCCAACACTTAATGATTCCGACCTCAACTCGTGACGACAAAGCGTATGCCCTAAGCGCATCAAACCGCTTAGCTAAAACGCAGTCTGAAAGTCGAGGTCAGTACAAACTGACTCATACGGTCCGTTCTGGCGATAGCTTATGGTCCATTGCCAAAGCCAACAAAGTATCTCACCAATCTCTTGCGAAATGGAATGGAATGGGACCAAGAGATACCCTGCGAGTTGGGCAGAAACTGGTTATTTGGAAAAATAGCTCTGATGGCGCCGTCGTCAGAACCGTCTTCTATAGCGTTCGCTCAGGAGACACGATCAGTGGTATTGCCACCAAATTTAAAGTGAAGTCCAATGACATCGTCAAATGGAATGATCTGAGCAATCAGAAGTACCTCAAACCAGGTCAAAAGCTGAAGCTGTATGTTGATGTAACTAAGGTAAGTGTATGAGCCCCTCAAGTAACCCTATTATTATGCTGGTCGATATCTTCCGTTCGCCTAGCGCCTGTTTTCTCGCTCTCTACCAACGTGGAGCTTGGGGCTGGCAACCATACATTTTCTTGATTCTCTCTCCATTTTTATTTTGGGGAGCGTACTTTGATATGGTCAACTTTGATTGGCTGAGAGAAACGCTTGCGGCTCAGTTGGCGGTCACGAATCCTAAGCAACTTGAGCTTTTAGACGCAAACACCCTTATGGCCAGCGAAATCATCAGCGACATTGCAGGCAGAACCCTGACTATCTTGATGCTAGCATTTTGGTTCAACCTAGCAACGAAGCCAAGCCAGCATCAACATGGCTTTTGGAAGTGGTTCGCCGCGAGTGCAGTCATTACCTTCCCTGCTATCATTGGCGACTTAGCAAGTTACGTAAGTGCGCTACTGAAACATGGTCAGGTGTTAGTTTATGCCGCAGATCTCAATAGCCTTAATGGTTTTCTCAAGCTGCCACTCACCAATCCTTGGTCTCAATTTGCCAGTTCATTCCCAATACTGCTCCCTTGGTACATTGCCTTGGGCTATGCCGCGGTCGGGACTTGGACTGAGTTTGAACGAGGTCAGGCTCTTGCCATTTCAGCGCTTCCATGGCTAGCCTACTACCTGATCTGGGCACTTTATATTGTCATTTTTTAATCGGTTATAAGTGAAAAGTCACTAAGATTGGATTGTGATCAGAGGCGTCAGAGACTGGCGCCTCTGCTTTTTCCAACGTAAGTCCACGGTAGAAAACATGATCCAAAGGTAAGCCGGTCATAAACTGAGTCCGGTTATCACTGTCATAGGTCACCTCCTTTAATCCTAATGAACTTAGCGCTTCGGACATCACTCTCAAACGCTCTTGGCTCCAGCTATTAAAATCGCCTGCCACAATCACTGGCCCCTGATGTTCACTGAGTTCCTGTGCCAATACGTTTAACTGACGATGATATTCTTCAGTGCCATAGGTAAAGTTGACCGCATGGATATTCACGACCGCAAGTTGTTGCCCATTTGACAACGGATAGAGTGCGTAGAGTGCCGATTTAGGTAGACGAAGCCAAGGTTCAAGCTCTGTATATGCACAAGCTTTTAGTGGCGTATTCAAAGATAAATTCAGCACCCCAGCCGTGGTATCAAACGCTTTAAAAGCATCAACTTGGCTACCAAACCACCGCCCTTGCTTCAGCCACTCTCTCAGCTCCCCCGTCATGCTGGCTTCCTGCAGCAAGACCAGTTGTTTACCTTGAGCATAGTTGCTCAAGCTCGAGCTCCAGTTAGATCGATTTTGCTTATAGATATTCCACACCAACAAGCTAATTTGCTGGTTTTGATCAAGCTGTTTGGTCGTTGGGTTTTCGTAGCATGTCAGGGATAGCTGTTCTGAATCATGGTCATATGACGTTATTTGAGCCTGAGAAGGCAAACTAAAAACGCTCTTATATCCAATCAGTGCTGTACCAACGAGAAGCAGAGCAACTACAAACCAACGAGCTTTATTCATTTCTCACTATCCAAAAAGTAAAAGAGCCATGCGGCTCTTTTTCCAAGGTGTATCTTTAAATTGCGTCTTCGTCTTCTTCGCCAGTTCGGATTCGAACGATACGCTCAACATCGGTGATAAAGATTTTACCGTCGCCAATTTTACCCGTTTGCGCTGTCTCAATAATGGTCTCGACACACTGATCAGCCACTTCGTCAGTGACAACAATTTCAAGCTTTACTTTAGGTAGAAAGTCGACCATATACTCAGCGCCACGATATAGCTCAGTATGACCTTTCTGACGTCCGAAGCCTTTTACTTCTGATACCGTCATGCCTGTAATGCCTACTTCCGCCAGTGCCTCACGGACATCATCTAATTTGAATGGCTTAATGATGGCTTCAATCTTTTTCATGTTCATCCCTTAAACTATTGTTACTTGCGCCATTATCCCACGATAACTAGGTAATAAAAAGCCCGAGCGAATCATGCTCGGGCTGATTTCTCACAACTCGGTTACTTCAAGCTTGCGTAGTATGCAGCAAGGTTAGCTACATCAGCATCACTTAATGCTGCAGCCTGCGCTTGCATCACAACCGCTAAACCGCCGTTACGCTCTTTATTTTTGTACGCATTGATTGCAGACACAAGGTACTGTTCATTCTGACCTTTTAGATTCGGATAACCAGGGATAATTGCAATACCATCAGCACCATGACACGCAGCACATACCGCGGCTTTTGCTTGCCCTGCTGCTGCATCACCAGCTGCCAACGCCTGACCACTTAGTAGCCCCATTCCTAATACCAATCCAATTGCGAATTTCTTCATTGCTCTTCCTTATAATTCCATGTTAGTTGTGCGTTATTATGTATACAATTTTACATAAACAACAATGGCTTGTCCCAGACGAGTTCACAATCCTGACCTGCAAAATGACGATCCATAAATAAATCACCCACCGCAACAACTTGCTGATCACAAATTACTATAGGTGTTCTACGTCGTAGCCAGCTAGGTACATCATATTCTTGGAACAATTTTTTGAGTTTTCTGCTGTGCCTACGCTCAACGGGATGCGCACTTAACCCCTGAGGATCAAATATTACCTGTAGCTGTCCCTGGCTTAGTGCTTGTTTTGATAATTGTCCATGCGGTGAACTGCGAAGAACTAAGCGGCCTAAATCTTCTGGTAATACACACGCTTGATCGAATCGAAGATCTTGCTGCCACTCCACCAAAGGTTGCCACTCTCTGACGAAATAGAGCCGATTGGCGTGACGTCTGATTTGTCCGTCAATCAACGCGAGCTGAGGATTTGCATCTTGCTGAGCACAAGCAACCTGTGGCCATACAAGCTTCAACTGTTCACGCGAAGGCATACGAACGTTTTGCCGAGCTAACCACATACGCAATGCTCGAGTTCGAACCAACTCACTATAGGTGGCCAACGTATTGATATCGAGACTCGCATCACTGTGAAGCGCACTGTTCAACTTGTCACTCATCAATTCATCAAGCAATGCCTCTTGCTCCGCACACAGTTCTGCGCTCCGCTGGACAGCTTGATTGAAGTAAGGCCACCGCTCCGTCAGCGGTGGAGAGACAGTATGTCGGATAAAATTACGCTCAAAGCGCTGGTCAAGATTACTCTCATCTTCCACCCAAGTTAGCTGCTTCTGCTCAGCGTAACCTTCTATCTGTTGACGGCTTATCGTCAATAGTGGTCTGACAATCTTAGCGTGTGCAAATGGCATCGCCTCTGCCATCGCAGACAAGCCTTTAGGTCCACTTCCCCGTTTGAGAGCGAGTAGGAATGTTTCTACTTGGTCATCGGCATGCTGTCCTGTCAGCAATAGATCATCGTTCTCGAGATGGTTAACTAACGCCTGATATCTCGCTTCTCTGGCACTCTCTTCTAAACTACGCCCTTTGCGATCCAGTTGGACTTTTTCAATCACTAAAGGCACATTGAGTTGCTGACACCATTGCTGACACTGTCGCGCCCACTGATCGGCATTGACACTTAATCCGTGATGAACATGCACCGCTAGACACTCAGTCTGCTGACTCCGACTGTACTCGGCCATCAAGTCGAGCATAACTCGTGAATCCAATCCGCCACTTAACCCAAGCACAAGACGACCTTGAGCTTGAGCGTGACGTTCAATAACAGTGGCAAAGTGGGACTTAAGACTCATAAATAGAAAGCACTTGACGATTCAAAACACCAGTTTATCACCGGAAACAAAAAAAGGCTGAACCCTAGTTCAGCCTTTAAGCATAATCCGTATAGATTAACAGTAACCGTAGCTCATTAGGCGTTGGTAACGACGTTCAAGAAGCGTGTCATTATCGAACTGTTCTAACTCTTCAAGCTGACGAACTAACGTATCTTTCATGTTCTTAGCCATCTGAAGGTGATCACGATGCGCGCCGCCTAGTGGCTCTTCGATGATTTCGTCAATCAATTCAAGCTCTTTTAAGCGAGGAGCGATAAGACCCATTGCTTCTGCAGCTTGTGGCGCTTTGTCAGAATCACGCCATAGGATTGAAGCGCAACCTTCTGGAGAAATCACTGAGTAAGTAGAGTACTGAAGCATGTTTACGTAGTCGCCTACACCGATAGCAAGTGCACCACCAGAACCACCTTCACCTACAACGTTACAAATAACAGGCACTTTCAAACCCGCCATCACTTTTAGGTTGGTCGCGATAGCTTCAGATTGACCACGTTCTTCTGCACCAACACCTGGGTACGCGCCCGCGGTATCGATGAAAGTAATGATCGGCATATTAAAACGCTCTGCCGTTTGCATTAGACGTAGCGCTTTGCGGTAACCTTCTGGTTTTGGCATACCAAAGTTACGTTTCACTTTCTCTTTTGTTTCACGACCTTTCTGATGACCAATAACCATGACTGGACGGCCATTTAGACGAGCCATACCACCCACAATCGCCTTGTCATCAGCGTAGTGACGGTCACCTGCCAACTCATCAAACTCAGTGAAAACATGCTCGATGTAATCAAGTGTGTAAGGACGTAATGGGTGACGAGCAAGTTGGGCAGTTTCCCAAGCACCAAGGTCGCTAAATGTTTTCTTCTTTAGTTCTAAGCTTTTTCTCTCTAGCTGTTCGATCTCTTTATCAAGATCAACACCAGAATCACCACCGTGACGAGAGACATCACGTAGTGCTTCAATTTTTGCTTCTAGCTCTGCGATTGGTTTTTCAAATTCTAAAAAATTCAGGCTCATCTATAGATCCTTTCTTATTCGGTAACCTTCTACCGAACTTAGTTAAATTCGAGTTCTACCTGGCCTTTCCCAAGTAGTTGTTTTAAATCATCTAATAATGCGTCGCTTGGCGTAACTCGCCATTCTGTACCCAACGTTAAACGCGCTCGCGCATCTGAGCGTTGGTAGTATACATGGACAGGAACGCTCCCCGCCCTATGAGGCTCTAGTATTTGACTAAACCGCTCAAAAAATCGGTCATTAATTTGAGATTCATCAATTGAAACCGATAGGCCCCGTGCATATTTTTCACGAGCGGTTCCGAGATCCATGACCTCGCGCGCGGACATTTTAAGACCACCATTGAAATCATCAAAGCTGACCTGTCCTGAAACGACCAATATTTTATCTTTTTCTAACAATTCTGCGTAGCGATCGAGCGCATCAGAAAACAGCATGACCTCCATTCGGCCACTGCGATCATCCAGCGTCATAAGACCGATACGGGTACCACGTTTAGTTGTCATGACACGAGCAGCAATAACCAGACCAGCCAGAGTCACGCTCTGATCGCGCCTTGTTGGTGTTGCATCTTTTAATCGACAACTGGTGTACTTGCCAAGTTCCTTACTATACGCATTTATAGGGTGCCCTGTTAAATAAAGGCCAAGTGTGTCACGTTCTCCCTCTAGCCAGACTTTCTCAGGCCATGGCTCAACTTTGATGTACTTGTGCTCAACTTCTTCAGGAGCTTCTGTCAGAACGCCAAAAAGATCACTTTGCCCAAATGCTTCCGCTTGGTGGTGTTGGCTGGCTGCTTTTACGGCATCCGCAAGTGATGCCATCATCGCAGCTCGGTGCGGCCCAAGGCGATCAAGAGCACCTGCATAGATAAGTTTTTCAATAACTCGCTTATTCACTTTCTTGAGGTCAATACGCGCACAGAAATCAAACAGATCTTTGAAGTAGCCACCTTTATTCCGCGCTTCAAGAATGGCTTCAATCGGGCCTTCACCCACCCCTTTAATTGCGCCGATACCGTAAACGATAGCCCCCGTTTCATCGACATTAAAGCGGTATAGACCTGCATTAATATCGGGTGGAAGCACCTTTAGCTTCATACGGAAACACTCATCAACTAGGCCAACGACCTTCTCTGTGTTATCCATATCAGCAGTCATTACCGCGGCCATAAACTCGGCTGGGTAATGCGTCTTTAACCAAAGCGTCTGGTAAGAGACAAGCGCATAGGCTGCTGAGTGAGATTTGTTAAAGCCGTAGCCCGCGAACTTCTCCACAAGGTCGAAGATCTTCATCGCCAGCTCGCCATCAACTCCGTTCTTCTCCGCGCCCTCTTTGAAGGTGCCGCGCTGCTTGGCCATCTCTTCCGGTTTTTTCTTACCCATCGCACGACGCAGCATGTCTGCGCCACCCAGAGTATAACCCGCAAGGATCTGGGCAATTTGCATTACCTGTTCTTGATACAGGATGATGCCGTAGGTTGGGTCAAGCGTCTCTTTTAAAGACTCGTGCTGCCAAGTTTCATCTGGGTATGAGATTGCCTCTCGACCATGCTTACGGTCAATAAAGTTATCTACCATGCCCGATTGCAACGGACCAGGACGGAACAGGGCTACTAGTGCGATGATATCTTCAAAACAGTCTGGCTGAAGTCGCTTGATCAACTCTTTCATACCGCGTGATTCCAACTGGAATACCGCTGTCGTCTCTGAGTTTTGCAGTACGTTAAATGACGCCTGATCGTCAAGAGGGATCGACTCAATGGCGACGGCTGGCTTACCTTCGCGCTCAAGACGAGGGTTGATCAAGCCTAAAGCCCAGTCGATGATGGTCAGTGTCCGCAGACCCAAGAAGTCAAACTTAACCAGACCCGCCGTTTCTACGTCATTCTTGTCAAACTGAGTAACTGGAAAGTTACCTTCTGCATCCGCGTATATCGGAGCAAAGTCAGTAATAGTCGTCGGAGAGATAACTACTCCACCCGCGTGCTTACCGGCATTTCGTGTACACCCTTCTAGAATGCGACACATGTCGATAAGCTCTTTTACCTCTTCGTCGTTTTCATACAACTCAGGTAATGCTGGCTCTGCTTTAAATGCCTTTTCGAGGGTCATACCTGGATCGGGTGGTACCAGCTTGGAGATTCGATCAACGAAACCAAAGCCATGCCCAAGCACACGACCTACATCGCGGATTACCGCTTTTGCCGCCATCGTACCAAAGGTAATAATCTGAGACACGGCGTCACGACCGTACATTTCTGCGACGTGATCAATCACCTGATCGCGCTTGTCCATACAGAAGTCGACGTCGAAGTCGGGCATGGAGACACGCTCTGGGTTAAGAAATCGTTCGAAAAGTAGGTCATACTCAAGTGGGTCAAGATCGGTGATCTTCAACGCGTAAGCAACGAGAGAGCCCGCACCAGAACCACGGCCAGGCCCTACTGGAATACTGTTATCTTTTGACCACTGGATAAACTCCATTACGATCAAGAAGTAACCAGGGAAGCCCATGTTATTGATAACTTCCAGTTCAACATCAAGACGCTCATCATACTCAGGTCGTCGTTGTGCACGAACTTGAGGATCAGGGAAAAGGAACTCAAGTCGCTCTTCTAAGCCCTCTTTAGACTTCATGACCAAAAACTCGGTCTCTTTCATCCCTTCAGTTGGGAAGGCGGGTAGGAAGTACTCGCCAAGACGTACCGTGACGTTACAACGCTTAGCAATTTCAACACTGTTTTCAAGCGCTTCAGGAATGTCTGAGAAAAGTTCACACATTTCTTGTTCGCTACGCAAATATTGCTGAGGGCTGTAGTTTTTTGGTCGACGAGGGTCTTCTAGAGTGTAGCCATCGTGAATGGCAACACGAATTTCATGGGCATCAAACAGGGACTCATCGAGAATAACCACATCATTGGTCGCTACGACAGGCAGCTCCGCTTGTTCCGCTAGCTCCAACGCGAAGTGAAGATACGTCTCTTCATCGGCGCGTCCGGTTCTCGTCAGCTCAAGATAAAAGCGATCTGGGAAATGGGTTTGATAAAACTCAACACACTCAGACACTACTTTGTGGTTGCCCTTCAATAACGCCTTACCAATTTCGCCATTTTTACCGCCTGACAGTAAGATAACACCTTCAGACAGTTCAACTAGCCACTCTCTATCAATGACAGGCTGGTGCTGAACATGACCGCGCAAATACGCTTTTGAGATAAGCAACGTTAGGTTCTTGTAACCGACATTGTCAGCCGCTAGAACCGTCAACTTTGTTAACTCATCACCAAACCCAGCCGACTGCATCAAGAAATCGGCACCGATGATCGGCTTAACCCCACAACCATGCGCGGTACCGTAAAACTTAACCAAACCACAGAGGTTGGTAAAATCCGTCAACGCCACCGCTGGCATGCCCAATTCAGCCACTTTCTTCACCAATGGTGGTACTTTTGACAAGCCGTCAACCATGGAAAAGTCACTATGAACTCGAAGGTGGATAAACTTAGGGTCTGACATGAATATCGTCCAGAAAGATAACTAATTTGGGAAGACAATTGGGTATTTTAAGTGAAAAACGCGTACTTATATACCCCTTAACAGGGCTTTCTACTCGATGCCAAGAGCCCGTTTAACGGGTTTAAAACTCTTGCGGTGTTGATCGATCACACCATGCTGCTCAATCGCATCAAAATGCGCCTTAGTCGGATAGCCTTTATGTTTTGCAAACCCAAACTCTGGATACTGCTTGTCCAGCTCTTCCATCTCTTGGTCACGAACCACTTTTGCAATAATGGAAGCAGCACTGATCTCCGCAACTCGTAGGTCACCTTTTACAACCGCCTGTGAGTCCATAGGGAGCTGTGGGCAGCGGTTTCCATCAATAAGCACGAGATCGGGTTGAATTGACAGCCCTGCGATGGCGCGCTGCATGGCAACCATGGTCGCTTGCAAAATGTTTAACTGGTCAATTTCTTCCGGGCTGCAACGACCAACTGACCATGCCAACGCCTTCTCTTGAATTTCAGGTAATAAGGCGAGGCGTTTTTTCTCTGACAGCTTTTTTGAGTCATTCAAGCCTTCAATTGGATTCTTAGGATCAAGAATAACAGCGGCCGTCACCACATCACCAACAAGAGGACCACGCCCTACTTCGTCAACCCCCGCGATTAACTGATAACCCATTGGGTATTCAAATGGCGGGAGTTCTTTTGTCTGTTTTGTCATTGTCTTACTCTCTGCCGATCAGTTTAAGCACCGCTTGAGCGGCTTGGTTATCGGCATCTTTACGGATCCAGTGATGCATTTCAGTGAACTTTTCAATCATCTTTTCACCACCATTTTCAATTAGACGAGTGACTTCGCGAGAGAGATTCTCCGGTGTGCACTCTTCAAGCAGGTACTCTTTGACTAACTCTTGGTCAGCAAGAATATTGGGGAGTGAAACGTATTTGGTCTTCACTAGACGACGAGCAATGAACGCGGTAATCGCATTGACTCGGTAGCCAACTACCATTGGTCGTTTGAGCAGCATACATTCAAGTGCGACCGTTCCTGATGCCAGCATCACAGTATCCGCTGCGGTTATGACGTTTTTCGCCGTGTCATTAACCAATTTAAAATCGAGTTCTGGCGCGATTTGTTGCCAAGCTTGTTCAAATTGCTCACGGCGTTTTTCATTGACCAAGGCAACGACAAAACCTAACTCTGGATATTTCTTATGCAGCAACTGACAAGCTTTGATAAATGGCTCAGCCAGCATCTTAAGTTCACTGCCACGGCTACCTGGCAATACCGCTAGCCATTGCTTATCTTGTTGTAAACCTAATAGCTCGCGTGCTGGTGCCTTAGCCGACTCCATAGGAATGGCATCCGCTAATGTGTGGCCGATAAACTCACATGGAACATTAAACTTGTCATAGAAGGCTTTTTCGAATGGTAAGAAAGCCAGCACTAAGTTGGTTGCAGCTTCAATCTTGAAGATACGCTTTTGGCGCCACGCCCAAACCGACGGGCTAACATAATGGACGGTTTTAATTCCCGCTTGCTTTAAATCTAACTCAAGTCGCAAGTTGAAGTCCGGTGCATCAATGCCAACGAATACATCTGGAGGATTATCGGTGAAGAACTTAACTAACTCAGCTTTGACTTTTAGCAAACGCGGCAGTCGACCTAATACTTCAACCAATCCCATCACCGCGAGCTCTTCCATCTCAAACAGTGATTGGCACCCTTGAGCGATCATCTTCGGCCCGCCGATCCCAACGAATTCTGCATCTGGATATTTCGCTTTTATCGCCTTGATAAAGCCTTCACCCAACGTGTCCCCTGACAATTCGCCTGCGACAATTCCAATTCGTAATGGTTTTTCCATTGCTGACTGACCTATCTGATTTATTGCTTTAAAACGCAAAAAAGACCGCAGCCGAAAGACTACGATCTTTTACCATTCATTTGACTGCTGGGTTAGCGAATAACACCACGCTCAGACGTTTCCACAAACTCAATGAAGTGCTTGATTGAAGGCCAGTCTTTAGCCATCTGCTCCAAAACGACTTTGGCTTCAGCTTGAGTTTTGCCTGCACGGTAAAACTCTTTGTAAGCGTTACGTAGTGCACGCAGTTCTGCTTTTTCAAATCCATTGCGCTGTAGACCTACAAGGTTCAGACCAAATGGAGTCGCATGATTACCCTGCGCTAATACGTATGGCGGTACGTCTTTCACCACTGCTGAACAACCACCGATGTAGCTGTAAGCACCCACTTTACAGAATGGGTGAATCGCAGACAGTGCCATAACACCAGCGTAGTCTTCAACCGTTACGTGTCCACCAAGGATAGCGTTGTTACCCACGTGTGTGTGGTTACCAACGATAACGTCATGGGCGATGTGAGCATTAACACACAGTAGGTTGTCATTGCCAATCACAGTTGTAGCTTTGTCTTGAGTCGTACCACGGTGAATCTGTACCGCTTCACGAATAACGTTACGATCACCAATCACAACTGTTGTCGCTTCGCCACCATACTTCTTGTCTTGGTTCTCTTCACCAATAACAGCGTGTGGGAAAATACGGTTGTCTTTACCAATGGTAGTATGACCTTTAATGACAACGTGAGACATGATTTCAGTACCTTCACCAATCTCAATATTACCTGAGATATAGGTAAACGGACCAACCGTCACGTTGGCAGCAATCTTTACATCTCCTTCAATCACTGCTGAAGGATGAATTTGAGCCGTTTCATGAATCATATTAAAACTCTCGACGAGCACATTTTAGCTCTGCAGAACAGACAACGTCACCATCCACTTTTGCAATGCCTTTGAATGCAGCAATGCCGCGACGCTCTTTGATAAATTCTACTTCGATCACTAGCTGGTCACCTGGAACAACCGGTTTACGGAATTTCGCGCCATCAACACTAGCAAAATAGTAAAGTTCGTTTTCTGAAGGAGCACCAAATGATTTGAATGCGAGTAGACCTGTCGCCTGTGCCATCGCTTCAAGGATCAGTACGCCTGGAAATACAGGTAGTTGAGGGAAATGACCTGTAAACTGAGGTTCATTCACTGAAACGTTTTTAATCGCAGTAAGGTATTTCTCTTCTTGAAAGTCAATAACACGATCAATCAGCAAAAATGGGTAGCGATGAGGGAGTAATTCCTGAATTTCAGTGATGTTCATCGTTTTGTTTTCAGTAGTCAAAGTCATATTCCTATGTTGAATGCTAATTTGTATCTGAGAGGCATTATAGATGAAAAAGACCCGCAATACGCGAGCCTTTTTAGTTTCATCTAGAACTAGGCGTCTTCTTTATTTTCTAGCTGTTTTTCTACAGCTTTCAAGCGCTTGTTCATATCGTCAATTCGATGAACACGTGCCGCAGTTTTTCGCCACTCTTTGTTCGTTTGTAGCGGAATACCTGAAGAGTACATACCTTTCTCTTCAATACCACGCATTACCATCCCCATACCTGTGATAGTAACGCCATCGGCAATGTCAATATGACCATTGATCACAGCGCCGCCGCCGATGATACAGTATTTTCCGATCTTAGTACTGCCCGCAACAATGGTACCACCAGCTATGGCAGTACCATATCCGATGTGTACGTTATGAGCGATCTGTAACTGGTTATCGAGAATAACATTATCTTCAATAACAGTGTCATCCAGTGCACCACGATCAATCGTCGTACATGAGCCGATTTCAACACGGTTTCCAATACGAACAGTGCCAAGTTGAGGGATCTTAATCCACTCACCTTTTTCATTCGCATATCCAAAACCATCAGCACCGATCACTGTATTGGCTTGCACTAAGCAATCTGCACCTAGCTCAACACTGTGGTAAATGCTCACGTTTGACCAAAGTTTGGTATTGGCACCAATTTTGGCGTTTTTGCCAATAAAGCATCCAGCACCAATCACAACGTTATCGCCCAGTTCCACACCGGATTCAATCACTGCATTCGCACCAACAGAAACATTGGTACCCAACTTAGCGTCACTCGCAATCACAGCAGACGGAGCGATTGATTCCGCTGGCATCGGAGTGGTATCAAGCGCTTGAGCGACTCTTGCAAACGCGACATACGGATCGGCGACGACCAGTACATTACCCACGCACAGTTCACGTTGCGCTTCTTTTACCATTACAACTGTTGCTTGGCAGTCTGATAAGTGTTTTGCATACTTAGGATTAGACAGGAAGGTAACGTGACCTGCCTGTGCTTTATCCATCGGCGCTACCATGGTCACTGTCGCGTTCGCGTCACCATGTAGCTCGCCCCCGGTAATCGTCGCCAATTCGGCTAAAGAAAGTGTCGCCATAATCAATTATTTTAGTTGTTTAATTACTTTTTCTGTCACGTTGAATTCAGGTTTGCCGTATTGCATAGTTTGAATATCAACAATAATGTCGTAGCCTTCTTTTTCAGCCACTTTTTTCACTGCATCCTGAATAGTTATAAACAGTTTTTGCTTCTCTTCTGCTTCACGACGTGCGCTAGCTTGTTCCAAAGCTTGGCCCTTGATCTTGTACTTGCTATCAAGCTGACCAATTTCAATACGTAGTTTCTCTACTTCTTCCTGACCAAGTAGTTCACCATCACGCTGCAACTTCTCAATCTTCGTTTTTGCTTGCGCTTTGATCGCCTTTAGCTCGTCAGCTTTGTCCTTGAACTCTTCTTGCATTTTTTGCAATACGACTTCACGTTGAGGAAGCGCTTGAAATACTTGAGCTGTATTCACATAGCCGATCTTTTGCGCCGCTTCAGCAGCATTTGCAAAAAAAGAAGACGTCATCACAACAAGGCTTAGACCAGCCGCTTTAATCGTTTTATTCACTTTTATTTCCTCTAGATTAGAAGGTTCTGCCGATGGTGAAAGTGAAGAACTCTTCATCATCACCTTCGTAACTTTCAATAGGTTTCGCAATGGAGAAGACTAATGGTCCCATTGGAGACATCCACTGCAACGCCGCACCATAAGACGCACGATAGTTTGTCGGGTCAGAGAAGTCACCATAGTATGGATCATTCGCATACTTAGGATCGTAGACAAACTCAGTGTCCCATACACTCGCGGCATCAATAAACACACTGGTACGGATTTGACTTCTCACTTCTTCAGAAGCGAAAGGCGTTGGTACGATAAGCTCTAGGCTTGCAAGAGCAACTGCGTTACCACCGACTGAATCGTCGGTTGCTGACACACAACTGCTGCTATTACAGGTATCTGGGTTGCCGTTGGTTGTGTAAACCGCTTTAGGACCCGCACTGTTTGAGCCAAAACCACGTAGGGTTGTAAAACCACCCGCATAGTAGTTTTCATAGAACGGGAATAAGTTGTCGTTGCCGTCGGTTTTGCCATAGCCATTACCATAGCCCAAGCGACCACGCATCAGTAACGTAAACTCATGCTTCTTAGTGATCGGCACGTACTGCCTTACATCATACTGGAATTTGAAGTACTGTGCGTCTGAGCTCGGTACCGTTGCCTTAGCAAATGCACGTTGATAGTTACCAGCGGTCGGGAAGTAACCACGGTTAAGGTTATTTCGCGTCCACGCAATGTTCATATCAAAGTCATTGGTAATGATATCACCGTCGGCTTGACCGATACTTTGAGCAAAACGTTGGGCTTGGTCGTACGTCGGAACATTACCAATCTTGTTGTGAGTGTAGCCGACACCAATTTCAAAACGGTTCAGCTCATCGAATGGGAAACCCCAAGTTAAGCTGGCACCATAACTTTCGTTGGTGTAGTCAACGATACCCGCTTCCGATGCTTCAAACTCGTTGTAGAAGATCTTTCCGCCCAAACTAACACCATCAAGGTTCCAGTATGGATCACGGTAATCTAAGCTAATGTTTTTCTGGTAGTCGTTCATCATTGCATTGATACCAACGCGGTTACCACTACCCGCAAAGTTATCTTGCTGAAGACCAACCTGGAAGCTCACACCAGACTCGGTACCATAACCGATACCAAAGTTAACGCTGCCTGAGTTCGCTTCTTTTACGCTGTAGACCAAATCCACTTGGTCTTCACTACCGGGGACGCGAACGGTCTGCACATCAACGGTTTCGAAGAAACCTAAACGGCTAAGACGGTTTTTACCCGTTTCAATCGATTTGGAGTTAAGCCAGCTGCCTTCCATTTGACGCATTTCACGACGTAAAACTTCATCTTTCGTCGCATTGTTGCCCACAAAACGGATATCGCGAACATAGATACGGTTACCCGCTTCCACGTTCACCACCAGCGAAACAGATTGGTTTTCATCATCGAATTCAGGAACGGTGCGAACTTGAGGATAAGCATAACCTGCTTCGCCTAGCAGGCGTTTAACGCCTTCTTCCAATCCAGTTACCGCAGAACCGTTGTAGGTTTCACCCGGTTCAAAAGTAACTAGATTTTCAAATTCTTGCTCTTTGCCTAGCAGTTCACCATGGAATTTCACATCTTTTACTGTGTAAGGCAGGCCTTCATTAAGGCCAAGGGTGATATAAACCCCTTTCTTGTCTGGTGAAATCGCAACTTGAGTAGAGTCGATCTGGAACTTCAGATAACCACGGTCTAGGTAATAAGATTTCAGCGCCTCAATATCACCAGCAAGCACTTGTTTTTGGTACTTGTCATCAGATAGGAAGTTCCACCAAGCGACATCCACATTAAGTTCAAAGCGGCTTAGGAGCTCTTCATCGGTGTATTGTGTATTACCAATAAAGTTAATCTGCTTGATCTTAGCTGAAACACCTTCAGTAAAGACAAACTTTAAGTCTGAACGGTTACGAGGCAGTGGCGTCACCACAGCTTTAACGTTCGCATTGTACTTACCTACGCTGTAATAGAAGTCTTCAAGACCTTTTTCAATCGTAGATAGCGTTGTGCGGTCAAGCGCTTCACCAACGCGGATACCTGATGCATCGAGGTTCTGCTGTAGTTGCTCTTCTTTGATTGCTTTGTTGCCAGAGAAAGAGATACTTGCAATTGTTGGTCGTTCTTTAACTTGAACCACCAACACATCATTATCTCTTAAAACTTTGATGTCTTCGAAGTTACCAGTGGCATAAAGAGCACGAATCATTTCAGAGACATCTTGGTTATCAACCGTGTCTCCAATACGGACTGGCATTTTTAGTAATGCCGCACCGAGTGCAACACGCTGAAGGCCTTCAATTTTGATATCTTGAACTACAAAGTTCTCGGCACCATTTGCACTCACGCTTGTTGCTAACAAGGTGGCAAACAGAATATTTTTCATCGCCATATTTGTTTTAGTTATTCCTTACTTCAACCTTTACTCAGCTAAAGACGAGCAAAATCATTGAAAATTGCCACTGCCATAAGAGAGAAGATAATAGCTCCGCCTATGCGGAAACCCATTTCCTGTACCTTTTCTGGTACTGGGCGTCTGATTACAGCCTCAATAGCAAAAAACAATAAATGTCCGCCATCTAGCATAGGCAGCGGTACAAGGTTAATAATCCCTAAGTTCACACTGATTAATGCGAGGAACCCCAAGAAATAAACTAAGCCGTAATCGGCCGTCGTTCCGGCTCCTTTCGCGATAGAAATAGGTCCACTTAAGTTATTCAATCCCACATCACCTACTATCAGTTTCTTCAACATACTAATAGTCAGATTGATTACTTGACCTGTTTTCTCAACCGCTTTACCGACTGATTCAATTACACCAAATTGTAAGTCGAAGCGATAATTTTCTGGCCATTCTGCGACTTCAGGTGCGATTCCCGCAAAACCTATTACTTTATCACCTGATAGCTCACGACTATCTGGAATGATGGTCAGTAACAGAGTTTGACCATAGCGTTCAACGACGAGTTCAACCGGAGAGTTAGGGTGCTGCTGAATACTTGTCACCACCTGCTGCCAATCAGTGACTTCAACACCATCCACTTTGGCTAAGCGGTCGCCAATTTTTAGCCCCGCACGTGCACCTGCACCCTCAGGTGAGACACTGGTGAGTCGAGCCGTGATTTCTGGCTTATAAGGTACAAACCCTAACGCTGACATAGCAGACTCTTTCTCGGGGTCAAAGTTCCAATTACGCAGGTCAAAGTGCTTAATTTCTTCGATACCAACACCTTCAACCGGCGCAACGGTTATGGTGAGTTGATCATCGCCAATATGAGAAATCAAACCCATATTAACCGATTCCCAATCCGCAGTTTTGACGCCAGAAACGGCTTTTAGTTCCATACCAGGTTCTAAACCTGCTTCGGCAGCAATAGAATAAGGAGTAACTTGACCAACTACAGGCTTCACAGCGGGAACACCGATCAGAAAAACCAACCAGTATGCAAAGATAGCAAAGAGGAAATTAAATGCAGGTCCAGCGGCGACAATAGCAGTGCGCTTCCACAAAGGCTTTCTGTCGAACGCATATTGCTCGTCACCTTGAGCCAAATCATCGACTCGCCCATCAAGCATCTTCACGTAGCCACCGAGTGGAATAATAGACAGACTGTATTCTGTACCGTCTTTGTCCACCTTACTCCAGATAGACTTACCGAAGCCGATAGAAAACTTTTCGACTCTTACACCACAACGGCGTGCCACCCAAAAGTGACCAAACTCATGGACTGCGACTAATATGCCTAAAGCAACTATGAAGGAAACAAAGTTCCATAAAATACCGGTCATAGCTTACGCTCTCTTACCCAATTGGCCGCTAATTCTCTTGCCATTCTATCGACCTCGAGAATGCTTTCCAAGTCGTGACAGTGCGACTGGTTAGTATCAGCACAGACTTTGTTCAGTACTTTCTGATTAACCACTGCTATATCAGTAAACGACAACTGTCGACCAAGGAATGCGCTGACCGCAACTTCATTGGCCGCATTGACAGCGGTCGTGGCATGTTGACCTTCATAGCAGGCATCAATCGCCAGCTTCAAGCATGGGTATCGAGCATAGTCAGGCTCTAGAAACGTTAGCTGACCAACTTTCGTAAAATCAAGAGGTGCAACACCGGCTGATACACGATCAGGGTAAGACAAGGTTAACGCAATTGGCGTCGCCATATCAGGTTCGCCCATTTGCGCTAACACAGAACCATCGCGATATTGCACCATCGAATGAATAACCGATTGAGGATGAATCAGTACTTTCAGCTGTTCGCGTGATGTATTAAACAGCCACTTAGCCTCGATATATTCCAACCCCTTATTCATCATAGTCGCTGAATCTACCGAAATTTTCGGCCCCATAGACCAGTTAGGATGAGCGATCGCCTCTTCTGGTGTAACACGACTTAGCGTATCAATATCGCTGTAACGGAATGGGCCACCTGAACCAGTAAGCAGGATATTTGAGATACCATGCTGATTTAAATCACAGCGGCCTAAGTTGGTTTGAATCTCGCTCGGTAAACATTGGAATATTGCATTGTGCTCACTGTCAACAGGCATTAGCTCTGCGCCATGCTGTTTGACGGCATCAATAAACAGTTGCCCAGACATGACTAAGGCTTCTTTGTTGGCAAGCAGCACGCGTTTACCCGCTTTCACCGCCGCCATCGTTGGCAATAGACCAGCTGCACCAACGATCGCAGCCATAACGGTATCAACTTCATCAAAGGAAGAGACATGACACATTGCATTAACGCCTGAAAGTACTTCAGTAGCAATGTTCAGCTCTGCCAATTGCTGTTTTAGCGTCATGGCTGCACCGTCGTTTGCCATGACGGCATACTTAGGCTGCCATCTCTGGCACAATTCGCGCATTTTCGCGACGTTGTTACCCGCGGCAAGCGCGACAACAGAAAATTGTTGTGGGTTCTGTTCGATGACTTTAAACGTGCTTGCACCGATCGAACCAGTAGCACCTAAAATTGTTAGCTTACGCATAGCAATAAACCGATTGATGACTTAGGCAAGCCGAAGCTCGCCTAAAAAATGAAGTAAAGAAATGCAAAAACAGGGAATGCCGCTGTCAAGCTATCGATGCGATCCAGCACACCGCCATGGCCTGGGATAATATTACTACTATCCTTTATACCTGATACGCGCTTAAACATGCTTTCGACTAGGTCACCTAATACAGAAATCACTACCGTCACTAAAGTAATTGCAATCATGACCAGTGGACTGGAAAATTCTATATCGAACCAATCAGCAGCTAACCAGCCAATAACCACAGCAGTGATAATACCGCCGATCAGACCTTCAATGGTTTTATTCGGACTTACATGGGGAGCCATCTTGCGTTTGCCCAAGCTCTTGCCGGCAAAATAGGCACCGCTATCGGCAGCCCATACGATCAAACATACATACAACACAAGCTTGGCACCATGGTACGCATCACTATCAATGCCTTCAGCGCGCAGCAGTAACACGCTCCAGAAGAAAGGTAATAGTGTGAGAATACCAAATGCGTGTCGGAGTAATGTTGAGTTTTGCCACAACGCCGAAGACTTGGGATAGGTAATCGCTAATAAGCTTGAGACAATCCACCAAACACAGCCCACTGCTAATACCATATAGTGCGGCTCTACAACTTGGTTGAGACTGATGGCATCAAACGGAATAAAGGCCATACTTAGCGCACTAACTAGTACTGCAGGAATAAGTGCCATCCAACGAGATTTCGGCTCTACAAACTGAGTCCACTCCCAATAGCCAATCAACATTACAGCAGCAATGGCTAGTGTAAACAGTGGCAGCGAGAGTTCAAAAATCCCCAAAATCACTAAAGGAGCAAGGATAAGCGCAGTTATAATTCTTTGTTTCAAACTTAGGTCCTTTATTCGCTTTCCATCAATGCCTTGATCTGTTCGCCAGTGCAACCAAAACGTCGCTCACGATTGACAAACCAAGTCACTGCTTCGATCAAGCTGTTTTCATCAAACTCGGGCCAGTATATCGGTGTAAAGTACATTTCTGCGTAGGCCATCTGCCAAAGCATGAAATTACTGATCCTACATTCACCGCTGGTCCGAATCATTAAATCAACTTCAGGTAAATCTGCCATGGTTAAGTGTTGAGTGATCAGCTCTTCGCTAATCTCATCACACGTTAGTTCACCGGCGGCAACCTTAGCTGAAATTGCTTTTGTTGCCTGCATAATATCCCACTTACCGCCATAATTGGCTGCAATGTTAATGACCATTCCTGTATTTGAGGCAGTCATTGCTTCAGCTTGAGCGATTTTCTTTTGCAAGCGGTCATTGAAACGAGAGGTTTCACCAATCACTCGTAGGCGTAAGTTGTTCTTATGCAGTTTTTTCACTTCCGTTGAAAGCACTGTAATGAACAGTTCCATCAAGACGCCAACTTCTTCTTCTGGCCTTCTCCAGTTTTCACTGCTAAACGCAAAAAGAGTAATAGCCTTGATTCCGAGCTTTGCCGAAGTCGCAATGGCTTTTCGTACCGCTGCAACACCATTTTTATGGCCAAACACACGAGGTTTACCTTGTGCCTTTGCCCAACGGCCATTGCCATCCATAATGATTGCGATATGTTTTGGAAGTAAATCAGGGGAGAGTTGTGAATTATGCATAAGACGTTGATAGATAATCGGCAGGGACAAAGAGTAGCATAAAAAAACGCTGTGCTGCGAGCACAGCGCCAATTATGCGTTAAGTTTATGGAGAATTAGACTTCCATCAACTCTTTTTCTTTTGCCGCTAGCACTTCGTCAACAAGTTTAACTGCTGCATCAGTAAGTTTTTGAATCTCTTCCTGACCTTTACGATCTTCATCTTCAGAGATTTCTTTGTCTTTAAGTAGTGCTTTTAGCTCACCGTTTGCATCACGACGGATGTTACGGATCGCAACACGACCACCTTCAGCTTCACCACGAACGATCTTAACAAGGTCTTTACGACGCTCTTCTGTTAGCGGTGGAAGTGGAACGCGAATGATAGTACCCGCAGACATTGGGTTTAAACCCAAATCAGACATCATGATTGCTTTCTCAACTTTTTGAGTCAGCTCTTTATCAAATACCGTGATTGCTAGCGTACGAGCATCTTCTGCAATAACGTTCGCTACTTGGTTAAGAGGTGTTGATGCGCCGTAGTACTCGACCGAGATACCAGATAATAAGCTTGGGTGCGCACGACCTGTGCGAACTTTAGAAAGGTTGTTCTTTAGCGCTTCAACGCTTTTTTCCATGCGCTCTTGAGCGTCTTGTTTGATTTCGTTAATCACAATATCACCTTAATGTGTAAATCTTTCTCGAAGAAAGCCTAATAGGGAGTCTTCAAAAGGCAATACCGCAGCATTAAATCTGCTGCGGCGATTGGAATTACTCTGCATCGCTGATTAGCGTGCCTTCTGCTTCACCCATAACCACGCGACGTAGTGCGCCTGGCTTATTCATGTTGAATACGCGAATTGGCATTTTGTGGTCACGAGCTAACGTGAACGCTGCCAAATCCATCACTTTCAGTTCTTTATCAAGAACAGCATTGAATGAGAGCTTATCATACAGTTCTGCGTCTGGGTTTGCTACAGGGTCAGCACTAAATACGCCATCCACTTTTGTCGCTTTTAGAACTACGTCCGCTTCAATTTCAATACCGCGCAAACAAGCAGCAGAATCCGTCGTGAAGAATGGGTTACCAGTACCTGCTGAGAAGATAACCACGCGGCCTTGGCGAAGTTCGCGGATAGCATCAGCCCAGTTATAGTCGTCACACACACCTTTCAAAGGAATTGCTGACATTACACGAGCATTCACGTAAGCACGGTGCAGTGCATCGCGCATTGCTAGACCATTCATTACTGTTGCAAGCATACCCATGTGGTCGCCCACAACTCGGTTCATACCCGCTTCAGCTAGACCTGCGCCACGGAAAAGGTTACCACCACCGATTACCACACCCACTTGAACACCAAGTTCAACCAGCTCTTTTACTTCTTGTGCCATACGATCAAGGATCGCAGGATCGATGCCGAAACCTTCATTGCCTTGAAGAGCTTCACCACTCAGTTTTAACAGAATACGTTGATACGCTGGTTTAGGGTTCGTTGTCATGGAGTTTACCTTCCAAAAAGAGAGTTATTGATTAACAGTCATGGATAGAGGAAAGAACCTAGTGATTCGTTCTAAGTCGCTAGAGAAGACCTTGGCACTCTAGGGACTTGACACTGACATCTAGGCGTTGTTTCCCCTATTCATCACGGCTAACCGTTTACTACCGTTATCGTAAAAAGACCGCAGCCAAGGCCACGGTCTAATATTTGCACAATTCGCTAAGGATTAACCTTTTTGAGCTAGTGCTACTTCTTCAGCGAAGCTTAGGCCTTCTGCTTTCTCGATACCTTCACCAACTTCTAGGCGAACGAACGTAGAAACTGAAGCACCTTTTTCTTTCAGCATTTCGCCAACAGTTTTCTTAGGCTCCATGATGAAAGCTTGACCAGTTAGAGAAACTTCGCCAGTGAATTTCTTCATGCGGCCTTCAACCATTTTCTCTGCGATTTCTTTTGGCTTGCCTTCGTTCATAGCGATTTCTACTTGAACTTCACGCTCTTTCGCTACTACTTCAGCTGGTACGTCTTCTGGGTTCACGTATTCTGGACGTGAAGCAGCAACGTGCATTGCAACGTGCTTAAGAGTTTCCGCGTCGCCTTCACCAGCAACAACAACACCGATTTTCTCGCCGTGACGGTAAGAAGCTAGTGCAGCACCTTCAACGTATTGTACGCGACGGATGTTGATGTTTTCACCGATTTTAGCAACTAGAGCTACACGCTCTTCTTCGAACTTAGCTACTAGTTCTTCAACAGATGATTTAGCCGCTAGAGCTTCTAGAGCTACTTTTTCAGCGAATGCTGTGAAGTTACCATCTTTAGCAACGAAGTCAGTTTGGCAGTTAACTTCAAGAAGAACAGCAACACCGTTTTCTTCTTTGATGATGATTGCGCCTTCAGCCGCTACGTTACCTGCTTTCTTAGCAGCTTTAGCAGCACCTGATTTACGCATGTTTTCGATTGCTAGTTCGATGTCAGCGTTTGCTTCAACAAGCGCTTTCTTACATTCCATCATACCTGCGCCAGTACGTTCGCGCAGTTCTTTAACTAGAGCAGCAGTAACAGCCATTCTCTATTCCTCAGTTGATTCTGGATTTGGTAAAAAACAGGGGCCTACATTTTCGGCCCCTGCTGATAACTATAACTCAGTTTATGCTACAACTTGGTTGCACATAGACTAAGTGTGACTCGGAGCCGCTATTATTCAGCTTCTACGAAACCGTCTTTCTCAGCAACAGCAGCTACGTCTTTGTTACGACCTTCAGTTACTGAAGCAGCAGCAGCGTTTAGGTAAAGCTGAACTGCACGGATCGCATCGTCGTTACCTGGGATGATGTAGTCAACGCCGTCTGGGTTAGAGTTAGTATCTACTACAGCGTAAACTGGGATACCTAGGTTGTTAGCTTCTTTAATCGCAATGTGTTCGTGATCAGCATCGATTACGAATAGAGCGTCTGGTAGGCCGCCCATGTCTTTGATACCACCAAGAGATTTCTCTAGCTTCTCCATTTCACGAGTACGCATTAGAGCTTCTTTCTTAGTTAGTTTGTCAAAAGTACCGTCTTGAGCTTGAGCTTCAAGTTCTTTTAGACGCTTGATTGATTGACGAACAGTTTTGTAGTTTGTAAGCATACCGCCTAACCAGCGGTTGTTTACGTAGTACTGGTTGCTTGCGATTGCAGCTTCTTTAACAGCTTCAGATGCAGCGCGCTTAGTACCTACGAATAGAACTTTACCTTTCTTCTCGCCAACTTTAGCTAGTTCAGCTAGAGCTTCGTTGAACATTGGTACAGTTTTTTCTAGGTTGATGATGTGAACGCGGTTACGAGCACCAAAGATGAATGGCTTCATTTTTGGGTTCCAGTAACGAGTTTGGTGACCGAAGTGAACACCAGCTTTCAGCATATCGCGCATTGATACAGTTGCCATTTTAAAATCCTCTATGGGGTTAGGCCTCCACATCCCCCATAACTCCGACTAGGCTTCTGCCCAGCACCCCGGAATATGTGACGGAATGTGTGTGATTTAAAGATATAAGTTAGTCGGAAGTAATCAGTTTCGCCACCTGATAAACGTTCAGCTAGAGAGAACAGACCACATTTCCGGCGCGCTTTATACCATATTTTTGCCTATCATGGCTAGTAAAAAAACGATTGTTAGGGATGAGAGTGCACTATTTTCATTCCCACACGTACTATCGAAAGATGAAGAATAATTCTCATTATGTTGTGTTCCTGATAGAATGCACCGATTCGCACTCACTTGTGCACAAGAACAAATAGAGAAAGCCGATGTCAATCAAGATTAAAACAGCTGAAGAAATCGAACGTATGCGACTAGCGGGCGCGTTGGCCGCTGAAATCCTAGAAATGATCGAACCGCACATCAAAGAAGGTGTGACAACAGATGAGCTAAACCAAATCTGTCACGATTACGGGATTGAAAAAGGCGCATATTCTGCACCTCTTGATTACCATGGATTCCCTAAATCAATCTGTACGTCCATCAACCACATTGTATGTCACGGTATTCCAGCTTCAGCAGACGAAGTAGGCAGCAATGGGCAACTGAAACCTGCTGTGCTCAAAAATGGCGACATCATTAACGTTGATATTACCGTTATCATCCCTAACGATGCTGACGCTGATTTGTCTGTCCGCCCAGAGGGTTACCATGGTGATACATCGAAGATGTTCTTTGTCGGCGAAGTATCTCCTGCTGACAAACGTCTATGTATGGTCACCCAAGAAGCGCTATACATTGGTATGCGTCAAGTGAAACCAGGCGCAACCGTTGGTGATATTGGTACGGCAATTGAGAAATACATCAAAACTAACAACAAGAACAATCCACGCAATAAGTTCTCTATTGTTAAAGATTTCTGTGGTCACGGTATTGGTAACGAGTTCCACGAAGAGCCTCAAATCGTTCACTACAAAAATAACGACCGCCGAGTACTAAAAGAAGGCATGTGTTTTACCATTGAACCAATGATTAACGAAGGTAAGTTTGGCGTGACTGTTGATGCCGAAGATGATTGGACGGTTTACACTGGTGATGGTAAGAAGTCAGCCCAGTATGAACACACCATCTTGGTGACGAAAAACGGCTGTGAAGTGTTAACGCTGCGTAGCGATGACACCATCCCTCGCCTAATGAACAACGCATAATCAACGCAAGTTCCTCAAATATCCCCGCCCAGTCGGGGATATTTTTTTATCCTTATAAGTCTGATAGATTGGTCATCAGGACTGTTTTGCATGGATTCGCTGTATGCCGTTTCAATCACCACTCACTTTTGACGATCAACAGCTCACAATTGCTGAGTTAAAAAACCAGCTAGAAAAATTTGCTGATTACCAGAAACAAGAGTTTCTTGCCCATCACCCAGTGACCGACTTGGTATTAGGTCGAGCTGAATATATCGACCTACTTCTCAACCGTTTGTGGCAACATTTTGGCTTTACCGCCTTACCTAATATTAGCCTTGTCGCTGTTGGCGGTTATGGTCGAGGTGAACTACACCCACTGTCAGACATCGATATCCTGGTTGTATCGCGTAAGGCACTGCCTGATGCACTTGCCAGCAAAGTGAGTGAGTTCATTACCCTACTTTGGGATTTACGTTTAGAAGTCGGCCACGCGGTACGTAGTGTCGAAGAGTGTGCTGCCATAGGACGTGAAGACCTCACGGTGGCGACGAACTTACAAGAGGCTCGTTTGCTGTGTGGTTGCGAAGATACCTTTCACCAGCTAAAAATGGTGATTCATTCAGAATCATTTTGGCCAAGTGAGATTTTCTACAAGGCCAAGGTTCAAGAGCAGCGCGACCGACATGCTCGTTACCACGATACGACTTACAATTTAGAGCCGGATATTAAGTCTACGCCAGGTGGTTTACGTGACATACACACTCTGAGTTGGGTCGCACGTCGTCACTTTGGTGCAACGTCTCTACTCGAAATGAGTCGCTATGGATTTCTAACCGATGCCGAGTACCGAGAACTGGTCGAGTGTCAGGATTTTCTATGGCGCGTTCGCTTCGCGTTGCACATTGAGTTAAAACGCTATGATAACCGCCTCACCTTTGCTCATCAGCCTCAGGTGGCTGAAAGCCTTGGATATACTGGGGAAGGAAATCGAGGCGTTGAGATGATGATGAAAGAGTTCTATCGTACGCTTCGCCGCGTAGCAGAACTCAATAAAATGCTGCTAAAACTCTTCGATCAGGCGATCCTCGACAACGGTATCGAAGATAAGCCAGAAGTTCTCAGCGAGGATTTTCAGCGTCGCGGTCATCTTATTGAAGCGCGTAAACCTGCGTTATTTCAGGCGCGTCCTGAAACTATCTTAGATATGTTCCTGCATATCGCGAATGATTCAACCATTGAAGGTGTCTCGCCACCGACCATGCGCCAACTAAGAACCGCTCGTCGACGCCTGAATAAATTTTTACACACCATTCCAGAAGCTCGTGAAAAGTTCTTAGAGCTTTGTCGTCATCCAAATGCACTACACAAAGCCTTCAGTCTGATGCACAAACTTGGAGTACTAGCGGCCTATCTGCCTCAATGGAGCCAAATCGTCGGCCAGATGCAGTTTGATTTGTTTCATGTCTATACCGTTGATGAACACAGCGTGCGACTCCTAAAACATATCAACACCTTCGGCTACGCTAAAAACCACGATAAACACCCTATCTGCTGCGAAGTCTATCCGAGAATTCAGAAAAAAGAGTTATTGATCATCGCAGCCATTTTCCATGACATAGGCAAAGGTCGTGGGGGAGATCACTCGGTTATTGGTGAAGGTGAAGCGTACGATTTTTGTATCGAACACGGTTTATCTAAGCCTGAAGCAAAGCTAGTTTCTTGGTTAGTTAGAAACCATCTACTGATGTCTGTGACCGCTCAGCGCCGTGATATCTATGATCCGGAGGTGATTACTGAGTTTGCGAAACAAGTTCGTGATGAAGAGTATTTAGAGTATCTGGTTTGTCTCACGGTCGCGGATATTTGTGCCACCAACCCAGAATTATGGAACAGCTGGAAGCGTACCTTGCTTGCGGAGCTTTTTTACTCAACGCAACGAGCACTGCGCCGCGGCTTGGAAAATCCTGTCGATGTTAGGGAACGTATTCGTCACAACCAACAATTAGCCTCGGCTTTGCTGCGCAAAGAAGGGTTTAGTGCCCGAGAAATTGAAGTATTGTGGCAGCGCTTTAAGGCAGATTATTTTTTACGCCATACACACAAACAGATCGCTTGGCACTGTATGCACTTACTTCGCCATGAAGACCATACCAAGCCACTGATCCTTATGTCTAAAAAAGCCACTCGCGGTGGTACAGAAGTGTTTGTCTATAGTAAAGACCAGCATGCGCTTTTCGCCACTGTGGTCGCAGAACTTGACCGACGTAACTTCAACGTTCATGACGCGCAAGTCATGACCAGCAAGGATGGTTACGTACTCGATACCTTTATGGTTCTAGATCAGCATGGTGAAGTGATTGACGAAAGCCGCCATAAAGCAGTGATTAAACATCTGGCACACGTACTTGAAGATGGTAGACCAACCAAAATCAAGACACGCCGGATTCCGCGTAACCTGCAACATTTTCAGGTCAAGACGACGGTCGATTTCCTACCGACAAAGAGCAAAAAGCGTACCTTACTCGAGTTTGTTGCTCTGGATACTCCTGGATTGCTGGCAACGGTAGGGGCAACCTTTGCCGATTTGGGGATTGATCTGCACGCTGCGAAGATCACAACCATTGGCGAACGTGCCGAAGACTTGTTCATCATTACTAGCCAAAATGGTGGCAAATTAACAGAGGAAGAACAGCAAGAATTGCGCGAAAACTTGATTAAAAACATCGCTGAACTGGCACCGTAAGCGATCTCGACCACAAGTTATTAACTTGGTTAAAAAAGCGCTGTCTACCACGAATATTGACTGCTACATTAATAGTGAATTGTTAATCCCTACTCGCTTTGAGTAGGGATAGTCACTGCAACACAATAGAGGTAGCCTATGTATCCACACCTCACTGGTTTAGGTATTCACGATCCTAAACAAATTGAGCGCTATTCCCTTCGTCAAGAAGCGCACAAGGATGTGTTAAAAATCTATTTTCACAAACAAAAAGGTGAGTTGTTTGCGAAAAGCGTCAAGTTCAAATACCCACGACAAGTCAAAAACGTTTTGGTTGATAGCGGAAGCCATCAATACAAAGAAGTAACTGAAATAAACCGCAACTTGACTCTAGTTATTGATGAGCTGAATAGGTTGACCAAGCCAGTTAGCAGCAATGAAGTCGACGTAAAACAGAAGATTCTTACCGACTTACGCCACTTAGAGAAAGTGGTCTCAAGTAAGATTGCAGAGATCGAAGCGGACTTAGAGAAGCTGAAATAGAAGTGAGAAATTTTTGGAAGGTTGACGTGAAAGCGTCAACCTTTTTTTCTGGATTTTAGAACACAAAACTCTGTATCAGATACCTGCACCTCTCGAAGGGCGCAGCCCGTTCTAAATTCTCGTAGGACGAAGTCCGTTCTCGAAGCGCAGCGCTCTAATTTCTCGACTCTCGTAGCGAAGCGTTCTAAGCTTTAAACAAGCCAACCCGCATATTTGCCAACCAGATAAAGCGCCACACCCGCCATCACACCAGCGACAATATCATCCAGCATAATACCTAACCCGCCATGTACTCGCTTATCCAACCAGCCGATAGGCCATGGTTTTACCATGTCGAAGAATCGGAACAGAACAAAGCCCGTTAACAGCCATTTCCAGTCATATGCCGACAGGTTTAGTACTGGGACCACTAACATTGTAATCCAAAAGCCAGCAAACTCATCCCATACAATTGAGCCATGATCATGAACCCCCATATCATCCGAGGTGACTTGGCAAATTTTTACACCGACGATGCAAGCAACGACGAGTGCAACAAGATACAAAGGCAGAGGTAATTGCACCAGCAGCAAATAGAAGGGGATCGCCGCTAGCGTACCCATCGTACCCGGCACGATGGGCGATAGACCACTACCGAAACCAGTCGCAAGTAGGTGCCATGGATTTTTTAATGAGATAAGAGAAAGAGGATTCGTCATAACTGATTATATCTTACTTAAAGTGATCGTAGCCGCTTAGGTGCCAGTCGATTGGTTGCCCATTACTGTGCAGTTCAAAGGTTCCCTGAGGACGAATCTGGCCGATACATGTTACCTTAGCGCCACAATGTGCGAGTGCACTTTCAATCGATCCCTTGTTCTGCTCAGGGACGGTAAAGCACAGTTCATACTCTTCACCACTTGATAACGCATATTGCAGAGCAAGCTCTGCACTGCCTACAAACTGAGTAAGTTCATTAGAAACAGGAAGCTGTGCTACGTCAAGGCTTACCCCAACGTGTGAGCGATTCAATATATGCTTGATATCAGAAATCAGTCCGTCAGAAATATCGATAGCGGAACTAGCCAAATTGAGTAGTGCTTGCCCCACCAGCACTCTTGGTGTTGCTAGGTAATGACGCTGCTCCAGTTGCTCGGCAAAAGGCTTACGACGCAAACTGTTATCAAGCACCACATCTAAGCCTGCTTTGCTGTCACCGAGCACCCCGGTAACGTAGACCCAATCTCCAACCTGAGCACCATCTCGACGTAATGCTTTATCTGCATCCACTAAACCCTGCACGGTTAAAGTGATACTTAAAGGCCCTTTAGTGGTATCACCACCAATTAACTGGATTCCGTAGTAATCCGCCAACTCAAAGAAAGCATCACAGAAGGGCGCCAGCCATAACTCATCTGGGCTCGGCATAGTCAACGCAAGTGATACCCAACTCGGGGTCGCCCCCATTGCTGCAAGATCACTAATATTGGACGCTAATGCCTTGTGCGCAACCCAGCTAGGGTTTGCATCAGCCAGGAAGTGTGTCCCTGCAACTAAAGTATCGGTACTGATCGCCACAGAAAGGTTCTCTGGTACTTTTACCAATGCACAATCGTCACCTGCGGCAAGCACAACGTCTTTCCGTTGCTTCTGACGATTAACAAAATATTTTTCAATCAGATTAAATTCACCAGACATACTATGACCGTTAAATTATTGAATGTTTGGACATAAAAAAGGTCAGCATTTGCTGACCTTTAGATAATCAAAACCGATTATTTCTTACGTACATGAGGTGCCGCTTTATCTAGCACACCATTGACGAATTTGTGGCTATCTTCCGCCGCGAACACTTTTGCAAGTTCAATCGCTTCGTTAATGACCACTTTGTAAGGCACATCTTCACGACGTGTCATTTCATACATTGCTAAACGAAGAAGCGCTAGCTCCATCATATCCAAATCTTGCATTGGACGAGCAGTGTATGGACGAATCTTACTATCTAGCTCTGTGTGACTTAGCACAACACCTGTTAGTAGGTCACGGAAGTATGCGACATCTGTATCCGGAGTAGATAGTGCAGGTTCTGATGCATGATGTTCTTCTTCATCATACTTGCCACCTGACAAAAACTGCTCCTCAATCGTAGCAACATTTTCTTTAGTAATTTGCCAAGAGTAGATCGCTTGTAGAGCGAATCGACGTGCATTACGACGTGCGGCTGGTTTCACACTGGCCCCCATTAGGAATCGATTTCTGAAAGAACGTTAATCATCTCAAGTGCGCTTAGTGCAGCCTCTGCACCTTTATTACCAGCCTTGGTTCCTGCGCGCTCAATTGCTTGGTCAATTGTATCAACAGTCAGTACACCAAATGCGACTGGAAGACTGTATTCCAGAGACACCTGCGCAAGACCCTTGTTACATTCACTACAAACATAGTCAAAGTGTGGTGTACCACCGCGAATTACTGTACCTAGTGATACAATCGCATCGTACTTACCGGTTTTAGCTACGCGCTGAGCAACAAGTGGAAGCTCTACTGCACCAGGACAGCGAACGATAGTGATATTATCTTCGCTTACTTGACCGTGACGCTTTAAAGTATCGATTGCACCAGACAATAGACTTTCGTTAATAAAACTGTTGAAACGAGAAATAACGATAGCAATTTTTGCGTTTGGCGCTGGGAAGCCACCCTCGATCACTTTCATAAGCCTTCCTTTAACTATGTTCATCAAGTGAGAATCGCCGGATTCTAGCACAAATCTGTGAGCAATATCTAATAGAAATTTAACAGAACGAGTACCCAGCAGCTAAAGCATTTGGCTAGTACAAGTTTTAGGCCTTGCACTAACGACAAGGCCTGATTGAGTAAGTAGAACAAGGTCAGTGACCAAGATTACTCACATACATATTCAACGACGTTCAAGCCAAAACCGCCAAGCGCATGGTACTTTTTGTTGGTTGATGACAATAGACGCATATCATGTACGCCAAGATCCGCAAGAATCTGCGATCCCACCCCCACGCGGCGAGAGGTACCTTGTTTTTTCGCTAATGTTGGTGCTTGGCCTTTGTCCTGTGCTTCGAACATTTTAACGCGATGGATCAACAGTTCCGTTGACTCCTCGTTACCAAGAATAACCAAAACACCGCCCTGTTCACCGATACGTTTCATGGCCGCATCAAGCGTCCAACTGCGCTCAGCATTTCTATCGCTATGCAGTAAGTCAGTAAAAGTATCTTGCAAATGAACACGGACTAACGGTGCATCTGCGGTTAACTCACCTTTGCAAAGTGCATAGTGGATTTGGTTGTCTATGGTGTCACGGTAAGTCACTAAGTTAAATTCACCAAACTCGGTAGGCAATTGACATTCAGCGACACGCTCAATGGTCGTTTCCGTGTTATTGCGGTATTCAATCAGATCCGCAATCGTACCCAGTTTAAGGCCATGCTTTTCAGCAAAAACTTCCAAGTCAGGACGGCGTGCCATAGTGCCATCGTCATTGAGAATCTCGACAATCACACCCGCTGGCTCTAGCCCAGCAAGACGAGCTAAATCACAACCTGCTTCTGTATGCCCGGCACGTGTTAAAACTCCGCCTTCTTGCGCCGCTAAAGGAAAGATGTGGCCTGGCTGAACAAGATCTGCGGCTTTGGCATCTTTCGCAACTGCCGCCTGAACTGTACGCGCGCGGTCTGCAGCAGAAATACCAGTCGTTACGCCTTCCGCAGCTTCGATTGAAACCGTAAAGTTGGTGGTGTACTGAGCATTGTTGTCTTGAACCATAGGAGGCAAACCAAGACGCTCACAACGCGCTTTAGTCATGGTTAAGCAGATCAAGCCACGACCGTGAGTCGCCATGAAGTTAATCGCTTCTGGAGTCACATGCTCAGCAGCCATGATTAAATCGCCTTCATTCTCACGATCTTCGTCATCCATCAGGATAACCATTTTACCTAAACGAATATCATCAATAATTTCTTGTGGCGTACTAATTGGCATCTTTATATTCCTATCTTGGCTTCTAGCGGCTAATTAAATCGGTCAGACCATTGCCTAACCTAGGCAAATCCATTTTGCTGTAAAAATTCCATGGTGATGCTGGATTGTGTTTGTTGCTCTTCTCGACTGGTCAGTAAACGTTCCATATAGCGAGCAAGTACATCAACTTCGAGGTTCACTTTTCGACCCACATGGAAATCGGCAATTGTCGTCTCTTCACCCGTATGCGGAACTATGGTGAGTTTGAACGCGTTCTTGCGTAGAGCGTTCACTGTCAAGCTGATACCATCAACCGTAATCGAACCTTTTTCCGCAACGTATTTCGACAGCTCCTCTGGCATTGATACCCAGAATTCAATCGCACGCCCTATCATATTTCTTTCAACGATTTGGCCGACTCCATCAACATGCCCAGAGACAATGTGTCCGCCAAACCGGGTCGTTGGTAACATCGCCTTTTCTAAGTTAACTTTGTCACCCGCTTGGTAATCAGTAAATCCTGTTTTATCAAGGGTTTCTAGTGACAAGTCTGCGGTATAACTGGTGGAAGTAAAGGCGACGACCGTTAAGCAGACACCATTGGTGGCAATACTATCGCCAAGCTTCACATCACTCATATCAAGCTTGCCAGCATCAACCGTCACACTAATGTCTTCGCCCTTTGGCGTGATTGCAGTCAAGGTACCGACTGCTTCTACAATACCTGTAAACATGATTAGAATTCTTTCTTTTCAATTGTGGCAACGATGCGTACATCGCGACCAACGAGTCTGATATCTTTAAAATTAAGATCAATGACATCGGCCATTGACGCCAGCCCAAGTGCGCCGAGCAATCCTCGACCATCACTTCCCATAATCTTAGGAGCCAGATAGAGCACCAGCTCATCAACTAGATTTTGCTGAATAAGACTAGACGCTAATGTCGCTCCAGCTTCGACCCAGAGATGGTTAATGTTATGAGCAGTCGCCAATTGAGAAAATGTCGCGGCTAAATCCACTTGCTGATTTGAGTTTAGCGTTGGCTGCACATCACCTTGTGGTGAAACAATTAAACGCTCCCCTTCAGTATGAAATAACTTTAAATCTGGTGTCAGTTGGCTTTGTCTATCGAGAATAACTCTAACTGGCTGGCGCAATTGCTGATGTGAGTACTTCGTCTGTACTGAAATAGGTAACTCTTCCCAACGCACATTCAATGAAGCATTATCTTCAATAACGGTTTTACTGGTTGAGAGTATCGCGCCGCTTTGTGCGCGGTAGTTTTGTACGTCCTGACGCGCTTGCGCAGATGTGATCCACTGACTTTGGCCATTAGACAAGGCTGTCTGACCATCTAAGCTAGCAGCCATTTTTAATTGAACAAACGGCATTCCGCTTTTCATTCGTTTGATAAATGCCGGATTTAGATTGATCGCATCTTGTTCCAGCAGGCCGACTTCAACTTCTATGCCCGCATCGCGCAGCATTTTAATCCCGCGCCCTGCGACTTGGGGGTTGGGGTCTTGCATCGCGCAAATGACTTTAGCCACTTTGGCCTTGATCAGCCCCTCTGCACATGGTGGAGTTCTGCCGTAATGAGAGCAAGGCTCTAACGTCACGTATGCAGTGGCACCCACTGACTTTTCACCTGCCATTCGAAGGGCGTGTACTTCAGCGTGGGGTTCACCAGCGCGCAAGTGAAAGCCTTCACCCACGACTTCACCATCAAGGGTGATAACACAGCCTACATTGGGATTTGGAGCCGTGGTATAGATGCCCCCTTTTGCTAACTCAATAGCGCGGGACATCATGATAAAATCTTGCTGAGTAAAGGTAGTCATAGAGAAACGGCCTTAATCTTCTAACCTTGCAATCTCTTCACCAAATTCTCGAATGTCTTCGAAGCTACGGTAAACAGAAGCAAAGCGAATGTACGCAACCTTATCTAGCTCTTTGAGTTGATCCATCACCAAGTTACCTATCATTTCACTAGGTACTTCGCGTTCACCTGTTGCGCGAAGTTGTGACTTAATCATACTAATCGCAACATCGACTGCGTCGGCACTTACTGGGCGTTTTTCTAATGCCCGCTGAAGACCACCCACCATTTTGTCTTCATTAAATGGTTCACGATTCCCGTTAGATTTAATCACACGAGGCATCACCAGTTCAGCGGTTTCGAAAGTTGTGAAACGTTCATTACACGCAAGACACTGCCTACGGCGACGAACCTGATGGCCATCAGCAACCAAGCGAGAATCGATCACTTTAGTATCATTCTCAGAGCAAAAAGGACAATGCATATCACCTCCATATAAGTGACAGACAGTTTAGCGGATTAAGTATTCTGAATAAAAGCAAAAGGGGCCCGTTAGCCCCTTTTTCAACCAATGTTAACCGATATTTGTTAACTGCGCGGCAAGTAGTTCGCCTTACCAACCCATTTATAACTGGTTAGCTCTTCTAGACCCATTGGACCACGAGCGTGAAGTTTTTGGGTTGATACAGCAACTTCCGCACCCAGACCAAACTGAGCACCGTCAGTGAAACGCGTAGAGGCATTCACATAAACCGCAGCCGAACCAGCAGAGTTTATAAACAACTCCGAGTTAACAAGACTGTTGGTCATGATGGCATCTGAGTGGCTAGCATTGTGCACACGCATGTGGTTAATCGCTTCTTTAACATCCGCCACTACCTTAACACCCAGAGTGTAGCTCAGCCATTCAGTATCAAAGTCACCCTCTACCGCATCGCGCTGCTGTTTGGCTGCACTCATAAAAGGCTTCGCACTTGCTTCGACAACAAAGGTAACTTGGTCGTTGATTCGCTCGATCAGCATTGGCAAGAATTCGGCCGCCACTTTCTCATGTACTAACAGAGTATCAAGTGCATTACAGGCGGAAGGACGTTGAACTTTAGCGTTTTCTACCACATCCAGAGACTTCACCAAATCAGCGCTCTCATCCACAAAAATATGGCTGATACCAAAACCACCGATGATCACTGGAATCGTGCTGTTCTCTTTACACATTTTGTGTAGACCGGCACCACCACGAGGAATAATCATATCAACGTAATCGTCCAGTTTTAGTAGCTGAGAAACCAATTCACGATCTGGTTTTTCAATGTACTGTACTGATGCAGCCGGAAGTTCAGCTTTCGCTAGCGCAGATTGAATGACCTTAACCAACTCCATGTTAGAGAAAAAAGTCTCTTTACCGCCACGTAAGATACTGGCGTTACCTGTTTTTAAGCACAATGCAGCAATATCGATGGTCACGTTTGGACGCGCTTCATAGATAACACCCACGACGCCAAGAGGAACACGGCGACGAGACAGCGTCATTCCGTTTTCCAACACTTTGCTATCTAGCTCGCTACCCACTGGATCATTAAGGCTGATAACGTTACGTACGTCATTGGCAATCCCCGATAGACGCTCTTGGTTAAGAAGAAGACGATCAAGTAATGCGTCGCTCAAACCTGCATCACGGCCTTTGGCGATATCCTTAGCGTTGGCAGCTAGAATAGTGTCTGCATTCGCTTCAAGTTCATCAGCGATGATAGCTAGGGCTTTGTTTTTTTGCGCTGTCGAAGCAGTCGCGAGTTGGAACGCCGCATCTTTTGCCGCGATCCCCATTGAAATCAGTTCCACTTTGTTTTTCCTTATTCTTGGATGACGACCATATCATCACGGTGAAGCACTTCGTTGCCGTAATCGTACCCAAGTATTCCGATTATATCTTTACTATGCTTGCCAACGATTTTCGCCATATCTTGACTAGAGTAGCTCGCGATACCACGCGCAATCAGCTTGCCTTTGACATCAGTTACTCGCACGACGTCTCCGCGAGCAAACTCACCACTTACTTTGGTTAAGCCTTTAGCCAATAGACTGCTGCCCTTTCCGACTACAGCATTCACAGCACCATCATCAATAACAATATCACCAGACGCAGCAGGCCCCGCCAATATCCAGCGCTTACGGTTCTCTAGTGCCTCTTCACAAGGTAGGAATCGAGTTCCTTGTGGATGTTCGCCCAATGAGTCAAATACTACGTTCGGTGCACTACCAGCCGCAATAATGACTTCTATACCAGCTCGGCGTGCAATATCCGCTGCTTGCAGTTTTGTTGCCATACCACCGGTACCGAGTGTCGTACCACTGCCACCTGCAATTTTACGCAGCGTGTCATCAATGGTTTTTACTTCCTTAATCAACTCAGCATTAGGGTCTTTGCGAGGATCCGCAGTAAACAGACCTTTTTGATCGGTAAGAAGTAACAGTTTGTCAGCACCACAAAGAATGCCAACTAAGGCAGACAAATTGTCATTGTCACCCACTTTGATTTCACTGGTTGCCACCGCATCGTTTTCGTTAACAACAGGAATAATATCGTTTTCAACTAACGCATTGATGGTGTCACGCGCATTTAAGAAGCGCTCACGGTCTTCAAGATCGGCACGTGTTAACAGCATTTGTCCGATTTTTAGTCCATAAATAGCGAACAATGACTCCCAAGTCTGAATTAACTGACTTTGTCCAACAGCCGCTAGTAGCTGTTTACTTGCCATTGAGTTGGGCAGTGCGGGGTATCCTAGGTGTTCGCGTCCTGCTGCAATCGCGCCAGACGAGACCATCACGACAGAGTGGCCTTGCTTTTTCAGTTCTGCACATTGACGAACCAACTCAACCATATGAGCTCGGTCCAAAGCCAGAGTGCCACCAGTTAAAACACTTGTACCTAATTTAACCACCACGGTCTGAGACTGTGATGCTTTTCCGCTTTCTTGATTCATTGCCTTTCTACTATGAAATAAATAAAAAACCGTCACGACCCTAGCGCAAGAAGATGGGCTAACAAGATCGATTAGACCTGATGTTTTAGCAATCAAATGGTAAATTCACAAGCAGAAAAGGCGCTAAAAAGCGCCTTTTTGGTGAACAACAATAATAAGCAACGAAAATTAGACGAATTCTACCGACTCTTCATGCATTGCCACTGGTATTTCGAACTCCTTACCCAGTGTTTCTATCAGTTTCTGATGGAAGGCCTCCTGAGTGCGCGTCACATCTTCGACCGTTTTTTTCGGTAATGCTTTCTCCTGCCACTCACCTGCCACATCGTACAATCCAGTTCGATAGCGAGCTTCAAATAGATCGCCGTTTTTCTCGAGCTCTAACCACCAGCCCCAAAACTCCCTTTGTTCAGGAGATTTTTTGTCGTTTACACACACAGACAAGCAATCAAAGATATACATGCCATCCGTGCTCTGTAATTCTCGTAGATAAGGACCAATAGCTCTTAGGGTTGATAACAAGCGGTAGTGCGTTGGACTTTTCGTCGGTTCAGACATAATGAATCTCCATATTCATTGACTTATTATAATCGCCTACTAGAAAGGACTTAAAAGTCTGGGTAGTCGATATGATTAAGTGTTGTCTAAATTAGCTGAAATGTCATCTAATTAGCTCGTCTTCCAACCACTTTATCGCTAAATCGAGGGATTGCTCATAGCCTTGTGTAATTGTTTTAGCACTAATTTTCTTAGCTTTACCGTAATCACTAAAAAGTGCCACTAACTGATTGTCACTATAGGGTGAGACTGGATCATTCTCTAAACTCATGGCGAGAATCGGTACACGAGTTTTACGGCTAGACAAAATCCCCTGAACCTTAAGAGACCATGCCATCAACTGACCTGCGAGACTATTAATATCCACCACACTTTTGCCCAGACGCGATGCCAAGACATCTAAATACATTTTGGGCATCTGCTTTAACTTGGCTGGCGAAGACAAGACATCGTGAATAGGTGCTCCTAATGATACGCACGCTTTGATTTTATCTTGCTCCATAAATGACAAACGCACCATCGCATTGCCGCCAAATCGAAAACCAATCAGACCAACTCTATGATGATCGACCCACGGGATACTGTACAACTCATTCAGCACTGCCTGATGCAAACACGACGTGTCCTCAGTCAGGTTCCAATGGATGTTGTGTCCAATCGAAGGCATATCGACAGTGAGCATTGCGATGTTTTTCTTCGCCAAATGATCGCGGAACAAACTCCACAAATCTGTTTGTAGGCTATCTAAGCCAGCACTAACCATCACTACAGGCTGAGGCTTTTCCGTACTGGTCAGATGGAGATGAGCAACGATACTCTTCTTCTGATATGGCACTTCAATCCGCTTAACGATATATCCGGTCTTTTTAGTGGCTTCAGTATAAGCGTTACTTGCCAGTACCTGCGCTTGAGTCGCAAGGCGGTCATTTTTCAAATGTGGGTAGCCAGCGATACTAAAACAGAGCGATGCATTAAATAGCTCATCCGCCGCCATTTCACCCTTCAGCTCGGCCGAACGCTTCTGGTGTAGCATCCCCAATTTCGTCCACTCGTATGTCCAGTTACCACTGTGATATCCCATCACAGTGTCGAGCCACTCATCATGAGTACGAGAATGTTTTGAAGCCGCAATTTTAGCGAGGACAGATTCTATTTCGATAGGATCTAATCCCTGCCACGCCCACTGCATTCTGCGCAAGTTTCGGTACCACTTGTAACCATCTTCCAACTGTTTCTCTTCAAGAAACTTCTCGCTTGTTGGCATGTATTGGGTCAACGCAGAAGTCTCTTTCGCTTGCTTATGGTTAGCGAATAAGGTTTCTGAGAGGTTCTTACTGACTTCCTCGGACATTAGTACAACCTAATTAAAATCATTTTCTAAATAGTAATAAAAAAAATGACCCAATAAAGGGTCATCCATCAATTATTTGCCGAGATATCAATCTAGCGACTACTTTTGCTTACGGTTGATTGGCTCTACGTACTGAATTGACATATCCCAAGGTTGCTCAATCCATGTGTCTTGAGCAATATCGACAACGTAGTCATCCAGCAGTTCAACACCCGCTGGTTTAGCACATACTGCGATCAGTTTGGCTTTTGGGTACATTTCACGCAGTTTACGCGCCGTGTCACCGCTATCGACAAGATCTTCAACAATAAGGAAGCCTTCACCATCGCCTTGAGGTGCTTTAACAACCGTCATATCACGCTGGTGATCATGGTCGTAGCTAGAAATACAGATAGTATCAACATGACGAATACCCAGCTCACGAGCTAGGATTGCACCAGGAACAAGACCACCACGGCTCACTGCCCAAATTCCTTTCCACTGCTCTGCTGGCATCTGTTTTTCAGCAAGTTCGCGACAGAACGTGTGCATTTGGTCCCAAGTGATGATGAATTTTTTACTCATTGTAATAACCTAATAATTTTTAAAATCTGCATCCCAGCAACGCGTCAAGAATCTCAGGACGATTGCACCAGACATATCTGGGGAAAAGCTACGCAAACGATTATTTTAACGGATGCGACATACAATACCAATGGGGAATTTGTCTCTACTACAAAAATAATCGCCATAACAGAGCAACTGTTATGGCGAAAAATAGCGTATTTGAGGTTAACTAGCGAACTAAATCACTGAGTTAGCGCTTAAGCTACTAGGTATTTAATAATGAATACCGCAGCAAGAACCCAAACACTCATAGAAACATCACGACCTTTGCCACTTAGCAGTTTGATCGCTGCGTAAGAGATAAAGCCAAGAGCAATACCTTCAGCAATGGAATAAGTCAGTGGCATAAGAAGACAGGTCACAACAACCGGAGCCGCTTCTGTGAGGTCACGCCAGTTAACGCTTACTAAACCTGACATCATTAGAATCGCAACGTAGAACAGAGCTCCAGCCGTTGCGTAGGCAGGGATCATACCAGCCAATGGTGAGAAGAATAACGCCAGTAGGAACAACACACCAACAACCACAGCAGTAAGACCAGTACGGCCACCGGCCGCCACACCTGCTGTTGATTCAACGTACGAAGTCGTGCTTGAAGTACCGATCATTGCACCAACAGACGTAGCCGTTGAGTCAGCCAAAAGCGCTTTGCTCAAACGTGGAAGCTTGCCATCTTCTTTAATAAGGTTTGCTTTGCTTGCAACACCAACGAGTGTTCCCGCCGTATCGAATAGGTCAACGAAGAGGAACGCGAATACAACTGAAATCATGCCCACTTCAAAAACATCAACGATATTCATCTGCATAAATGTTGGTGCAACACTTGGTGGCATAGACATGAAGCCGCCCCACTGAACATCACCCACGATTAGACCCAATGCAGTGATAATAAGAATCGCGATCATAACCGCGCCGCGCACACCGCGGTACACCAAACCAATGGTCAGGAAAAAGCCCAGAGCAGCAAGCGCTGGTTGTAAACCTGTAATATGTCCTAGACCCACAAGTGTTGCTGGGTTATCAACAACGATACCTGAATTTTGTAGACCGATGAAAGCCAAGAAGAGACCGATACCCGCAGAGATACCTGTACGCAGTGACATTGGGATTGAGTTGATAATCCATTCACGGATCTTAAATACACTCAACGCCATGAAAATCAGACCCGATACAAATACCGCGCCTAAAGCAACTTGCCACGAATGGCCCATGCCTAACACTACGCCGTAGGTAAAGAAGGCATTCAAACCCATGCCCGGAGCCAGTGCGATTGGGTAGTTAGCGACAAAGCCCATGATGAAACAGCCGATCGCAGCTGCAAGACAGGTTGCTACGAACACAGCACCTTTGTCCATACCTGCATCTGCAAGCATTGCTGGGTTGACAAAAATGATGTAAGCCATCGTCAGGAAAGTAGTAATACCAGCGATGATCTCAGTTTTAACGTTGGTGCCGTTTTCACTGAGCTTGAACAGTTTTTCGAACATGATCGAATCCTAAAAGGGTAAAAAGTAAACGGTTGCGTAATCGATTGGCTCGAATTATAAAGTCATCAAATAGTAAATTCCAGATAGAATTATGACTCTAATCAATATTTCTAACTGTAAAACGACATTTCAAACAAACAACAATGAGAGGCAAGCGTGTTTTCTTGTTTTATTTCAGTCAATAAACATCATTGAGTAGAGAGTTTTCAAAAGACACTTTTTTACTCTAACGGAAAACTCTTCTTAGGAAACTCGCGCGAAGAAGCAAACAAATATGTGCCTAAATGCGTAATAACTAGGTAGATAGGTCGATACACCTAAATCAAGAAATATATCGAGTAGAGGAAAAGGATAGATAAAAAAACGCCACTCAGATTGAGTGGCGGTTGAATCATGTCAGCTATATAGGAGCCGTAAAGAATTCCAATAATAGGGGTGAACAAACTGTTCGAGAGTGACAAGCTTAGGGTTAGTAACCGAAGCTTGTTGGGTAAGTAAAGCTGCCTGTGTAAACAGAGCTGTTTAGCCAGAACGCTGCACTTGGTAAACCTTTCATAACTATCACCTTCTAAATCAATTAAAACAGATTACAAATATTGATTTCTCGGTTCCTTGGAGGCGACAAATCGGACTCATCCTTTGAGCATTTCTTTCTTCGCTTGGGAAGTTGGTTACAAATATACCTCAAAGAAATTTAATTACAAGCATCAAAGTGATTAAAGTCACAAAAAATTTAAAACCTAGTAGAAATTATTATAATTCCGTAATTAAATTACAGAATTATCAGCTTATTGTTTTATTTTCCTACATTTTATACGAATCTAGCCACATAGCGTAGTCGAAACAATTCCGTATTCTGTGATAGCCACAAGATAATTCAGCTGCGGTTTCACTACACCCGCGACTCTGGGAGTGATATTCTGTGCCTCTACTTAATAGGCCAGATGCAGATTAATTCTCTACATTATTAAGATTACAAATCATATGATCTGGCATTATTCTTAAAAAGGAGTCATCCGTGTCTGAATTCCATTCTGAAATCAGCAACTTATCACCTGCTCCACTTTGGCAGTTTTTCGATAAGATCTGTTCTATTCCTCACCCTTCAAAGCATGAAGAAGCCCTTGCCCAGTACATTGTTAACTGGGCAACAGAGCAAGGCCTAGATGTTCGTCGTGATCCAACAGGTAACGTGTTCATTAAAAAGCCCGCGACACCAGGTATGGAAAACAAGAAAGGTGTTGTTCTCCAAGCACACATCGATATGGTGCCGCAGAAGAACGAAGACACAGATCATGATTTCACAAAAGATGCTATCCAACCTTATATAGATGGGGAATGGGTTACCGCAGAAGGTACGACGTTAGGTGCTGACAACGGCATTGGTATGGCTTCTTGTTTAGCTGTGCTTGCTTCAACAGAGATCAAACATGGTCCAATCGAAGTTCTGCTTACTATTGATGAAGAAGCAGGAATGACTGGCGCATTTGGTTTGGAAGCGGGTTGGTTGGAAGGCGATATTCTTCTAAACACAGACTCTGAACAAGAAGGTGAAGTCTACATGGGTTGTGCGGGCGGCATCGATGGTGAAATGACGTTCAATATTACTCGTGAAGCGATTCCTGCTGGTCTTGTTACTCGCCAACTGATCCTGAAAGGACTTAAAGGCGGTCACTCTGGTTGTGATATCCACACAGGTCGTGGGAACGCCAACAAATTACTTGCTCGATTCTTAGCGGGTCATGCTCAAGAGTTAGATCTTCGCCTCATTGAGTTCCGTGGTGGTAGCTTACGTAATGCGATCCCTCGTGAAGCATTTGTTACCGTCGCAATTCCAGCTGAAAACGAAGCTAAACTGGCTGAACTGTTTGACTTCTATTCCAACTTGATAAAAACCGAACTGGGTAAAGTTGAAACTGACGTTGTCTCATTTAATCAAGCAATCGAAACTCAGTCAGAAGTGCTTTCCATTGCTGACCAGCAACGTTTTATTGCGGCATTGAACGCTTGCCCGAATGGCGTCATTCGTATGAGTGATGAGATAGAAGGCGTTGTTGAAACGTCGCTAAACGTTGGCGTTGTAACGACTGAACAAGATCACATCAACGTACTATGCCTAGTACGATCGCTGATCGATTCTGGTCGCCAACAAGTTGAAGGTATGTTGACTTCTGTTGCAGAGCTCGCCGGTGCAAATATCGAGTTTTCTGGTGCATATCCAGGTTGGAAACCAGATGCTGATTCAGAGATCATGGCCATCTTCCGCGATATGTATGAAGGTATCTACGGACACAAGCCAAACATCATGGTCATTCACGCAGGTCTTGAGTGTGGTTTATTCAAAGAACCTTACCCTAATATGGATATGGTTTCTTTTGGCCCAACCATTAAGTTCCCACACTCTCCAGATGAAAAGGTTAAGATCGATACAGTCACTCTATTCTGGGATCAAATGGTGGCATTGTTAGAAGCAATTCCGAATAAATAACATTCACCAATCCATTAGTAAAAGTAATTCAAAAAGCCAGCTCACATTAGCTGGTTTTTTTTGTTTTATATGCTACTGTTTAATAAGTATAATTTGTTGTGACGGCAATTTTAATTCGTTAGTCACACCATAGCATGGTTGCTACAGTCGCCGTCCTTGAAGCGCCTTAGGGTAAATTCTCATACCCTCTTCAAGCCATATAATCGGTAGTCAACCGCGTTATGTCGGGGATGCTCACTTCATTAGAGTGTCTTAAATTCTCTCTAAATATATTGTTACTGCGATGAAAGAAAAACTATTAGTAGGTTGGCGAGAAACCCTCAGCCTGCCGGGTTTAGGTATTGAAGAAATTAATGCAAAAATTGATACCGGAGCCAGGACCTCATGCTTACACGCATTCAAAGTAGAGAGCTTTAAAAAGGACGAAGCTCTTTGGGTTAGATTCTGGATCCACCCAATGCAACATAACACGGACTTCGAAACTGTATGTGAAGCGAAAGTTATTGATGAACGTATAGTTCGTGATTCGGGCGGACATGAAGAGTCACGCTATGTTATCGAATCAGAAATAAAACTTGGCGGAAAAAGTTGGCCAATAGAAATTACTTTAACTAATCGCGAAAATATGGCTTTTCGCATGTTATTAGGTCGAACAGCAATGCATAATCGTATCATCGTCGACCCTGTAGAATCGTTTTTAGTCCCTTTCGAGGAAAACAAATAATGAAAATTGCTATTCTGTCTCGCAACTCGACTCTTTACTCAACGAAGCGTCTAATTGAAGCAGCAAAAATCCGTGGTCACGAAGTAAAAGTGATTGATGCGCTACGTTGTTATATGAATATCAACTCAGACAAACCAGAAATTCACTTTAAAGGTGAAGAGCTATCTGGCTTTGATGCTATTGTTCCTCGAATTGGTGCTTCAGTTACATTTTATGGCACTGCGGTATTACGTCAGTTTGAGATGATGGGCGTATATCCAGTTAACGAATCGGTCGCAATCACTCGCTCGCGTGACAAATTGCGTTCGATGCAGCTATTATCACGTAAAGGCATTGGCATGCCTATTACTGGCTTTGCAAGCAAACCTGACGATGTAAAAGACCTTTTAGACATGGTTGGTGGTGCTCCAGTAGTGATAAAACTACTTGAAGGTACTCAAGGTATTGGTGTTGTTTTAGCTGAAACTCGTAAAGCGGCGGAAAGTGTTATTGAAGCCTTTATGGGTCTTAAAGCAAACATTATGGTGCAAGAGTACATTAAAGAAGCCGGCGGTGCTGACATTCGCTGTTTCGTCATTGGCGATAAAGTGATTGCGTCTATGAAACGTCAAGGTGCAGAGGGTGAATTCCGCTCCAACCTACATCGTGGTGGTAGCGCATCATTAGTAAAAATCACCCCAACTGAACGCCGTACAGCAGTTGCAGCCGCTAAAATTATGGGTCTAAATGTGGCCGGTGTGGATCTATTAAGATCAGATCGCGGTCCATTAGTCATGGAAGTAAACTCATCTCCAGGTCTTGAAGGTATTGAGACCGCAACTGGTAAAGACATTGCTGGAATGATTGTCGAATTCATAGAGAAAAATGCGGCAAGTAAAAGGACTAAAACTCGTGGCAAAGGCTAAAATAAATAGCGTTTTTGAATTTCTCGGTGAGTCTATCTCACCGGGAGAACGTAAGGTCATAGAGTTAGATGCAGCAAGACTTTATACCCACTCGCCACTATCAATTCCGGTTGAGGTCATCAACGGCAAGCTAGCAGGACCAGTACTGATGGTTAATGCGGCGATCCACGGTGATGAACTCAACGGCGTTGAAATCGTAAGACAACTGATTAACACCATTGACGTTAACAAGCTAAAAGGAACACTCATTGCTGTGCCTATAGTTAACGTTTTTGGTTTTATTCACAAATCACGTTATTTACCTGATAGACGAGATTTAAATCGCTGCTTCCCTGGTAGTGAAAAAGGTTCACTCGCATCACGTATGGCATACACATTTTTCTCTCAGGTAGCCAAACGTTGTGACTACATACTCGATCTCCACACCGGTGCCATCCATCGAACCAACCTACCTCAACTGCGTGCCGACTTGAGTAATCCTGAAACACTTCGCATTGCTCAGGCATTTGCGACTCCTGTGATCATTGATGCTCCTCTACGAGATGGTTCTTTACGCAGTGAGGCTGAACGTCTGGGTATCCCTGTTCTTACCTATGAAGCAGGCGAAGCATTACGCTTCGAGCCAATCTGTATCAGTGCTGGATTTATTGGAGTTCAGCGAGTAATGCAGGCTATCGGTATGCTACGCTCAACTCGCAAAAAGCTGCCAACACACGTTATTGCCAAGTCAACCAGTTGGCTGCGTGCGGAAAGTGACGGCATTCTTCGCACTGTGGTGACTCTGGGCGAGAAAGTCGAAAAAGGGCAAGTATTGGCATACATCAGTGCTCCACTGGGACACAGTGAAATCGAACTCATCGCCCGTAAAGGCGGTATTGTTATCGGTCAACAAACACTGCCGCTGGTCAATGAAGGTGATGCAATATTCAACCTAGCCTACTTTGAACAAGATGACGAAGAAGTAGAACAGGTGGTAGAGGAATTCATTGAGAAAGTGAATGATCTGGATGTAGACCCTCTTACAACGGGTCAAATCTCCACGTCATAATTGACTAAGTATCTCAGTCTGTCTACTAGGACTGAGATACTTGTTAGCATCGCCCCCCTATCTTAGTCCAACATCAAATGGACCTTTACAGGTTTCCTGACTAATCGTACGCATTCCATTAGTCAATAACGCTACCGAGCAAGACGTATACTTGGTCACACGACCATTTAAATTTGCCTCGCGATTCAGCACATTGAACACCTTATCGTTAGTTAATCCTGGTGATACCGGGACGAAACGCGACTCGATAACATCATCGTTTTGATCTTACGTTTATCAAATATGTAGTTTGAAGTGTAACCCGTATTGACTACTATATTCCTAGTGTGAGCTGTATTGGCTACATTCAACACCGAACTACAAGTTCGAGTAAATAGAGCAGCCCTTTTCCTCACGCAAAACTGAAGTTGCTGACCTACGTGCTGATTTTCAACGTAGAAATACGGCAAGTTAGATACAACTTAACCATCTAATGACCAATAGGTATCGAACTTTTGATTTCCAACCAAATTTTTAGCCAAATCATTATTATGTTTTTCCATAATGATTTTGTTAGGCGAAACCGTTGCTGAAGCGAGGCCACCGTTAGTTGTAAATACGCTAACACTAGCACTTGCGATACCAGAAAATAGCGCAATGAATAATAGTAAAAACCTACTCATAATTAGTCCTTAAAATTACTCTAGCCTAAGATCGAAAATAATGATGCGTTTTCGAAATTAGTAGTTAGCACATTCATATGATATTAATATAGCCTTCAAACAAATTGCTTTAGTAAGCATTATTATTAGTGACATTGACTCATAACCAAGCTAAGAACCTAATTAGAGTAATCAACAACATACTGAGTTTCAGGCATACCTAGTCCTATAAGCTTGATTTAGTTCCTTCGATTTAAGCAACAAAGTCATTTCCACTCTCTATCAAAGTGAACATTTGTAATATCTTCCTTAGGAATGGGAATTTACCTTACACAACCCAACCAATTATCTTATTAAAAAGGAGAGCAAACACAATGCAAACCAAGAAACAATCCTATAGAAACTAAATTTATTATCAAAAACAACAATTTATTAATCGATCCCTATTCATATTAGAAGATAAAAGCAACATCAATCTAAAAAAACACTAATTAATAAATTAAATAATGACTAAAATAAACAACCATCAATTAAGTAAATAATAATTATAAGATTGGCATTATAACCAATAACCATCCTCTTCATCAGTTTACGAAATAACAACTAAGATCAAAGGACAACTATGGACATAATAAAACTACGCAACCACAGGCCAAATTGTAGAACACAAATTCATCTGGTCGCCACAGCAATTTGCACGCGTCTTAATTAGTCATTGGCATTTGGAGTCGGCAAGTAATTTTCATATGACTTAGCTACCCACTACAAGAGAAAAATAATGAAGCAGTTCATCTTACTATTATTTATTAGTGTTTGTTCTAGCTGGGTACACGCCAGCGAAGTAACGATACAAAATAGACAAGACATCATGCTTACAGGCATGATCGATCAAGAAATTGCCACCAACTTTGATTCATCTTCAACCTTTCGATCTATCTATTGGCAGACACGTTCCGGCACTATCGTATCGAGTAAGCCTTACTATATCGCCAACAATTCACACTTATCTTCAGTCAGATTTTGTGTGCGTAAAGGCTACCGAGCCCCTAAGTGTTCCGACTATTACAGACCTGCTAGTCCGGCAAGTAGAAACATTCAGGCTAACTCAGGGAATGTTACCAACACCATCAACGGTGGAGAGAACCTAAACGTAGGCGATACATTCTGGGCAACAAGTGAGTTTACTATTTTACAAGGCCAGTTTTCGTTCCTGTACCATCAAGTTGAAGACCAAGACGGTAACGTTTTAAGGGCCAAATTCTCTAATAGTGTAGTGAGCACCCTAAATGGTATCTCTCTGCCCACTGGTACAGATTCTGTGCGCTCTTGCTCGATAGGCGGTTTTGCCCATGGCTTCCCAATATATGTCTCAAACTGCTCTCAGTCCGTAGCGGTTATATACGGGCCAACTCAGCCTGTTTATGAGACGTATCGCCACATGTACTACACACAATGGGGGCCATTCTACAACCGTCAGCAAGGAAGGAATGCATGTTCCAATTCAACCTACGCAGGTTACTCCGACTGGCGACTCATCAGATCGAATGAACGCCCGATGACGAGGCCACTAAGACGTACAAGAGAAGCGCCATATAATCTCTACTACACCGGTTACTCCGAGGTAGGATTTGGCATGGCTGATGATGTGTTTTTTAAATGGAAATACTGGTGGCCAGGAAAAATGATGGAACACCGCTTTGCTTGGTTTTGGCAATGGTTCCCAATCACCTATCAGACCGCCGTTTGTATCAGATCGAAGTAACGGTGGCGTGACTCACTAACGTAGCCCGCATTACGCGGGCTACGTTAACAAATTGAGCTTTGCTTTAACCAAATGATGCCCATATCACGGTGGAGACCAGTACTGGACAAACGAACTTGACATAAATTGGCCATATTTTACCAAACCAGCTTTGAGTGAACTCAGGATACCCTTGTTCTAGCTCTTTAACTTTGCTATTTCGGCTCCACACCCAGCCACCAAACAGACAGAACAACAGCGCTGCGGCAGGTTGCAAGTATTGAGTCGCCACCGTTGCTACCACCCCAAACATAGCGCCAAAATTGTAAACAATAACAATACTGAACAGAGCGATAAGCCCAGCTAAAACCCAGCTTGTTGTCTTGCGTTTGGTGTTGAAGCGCTCACTCACTAACGCCACCGGACATTCCAACATAGAAATTGAAGATGTTAACGCAGCAATCGTCAGCAATAGGAAAAACACAATTGAAAACAGCTGGCCAAGCAGACCTAAGCTATCAAACATCAAAGGTAGAACCGTGAATACTAAGGTATCAGAACTGAGCAAAGAACCATCTTCAGCATAAATCTGCACACCTTTTTGCATTGCGACAAACATCGCTGGCATCACGACCAGTCCGGCAATAAACGCCACGGCTGTATCAACTAAGGTGACATTCATCGCCATCTTTGGCAGGTTTTCTTTCTTGCTGAGGTAAGAACCATAAATCAGCATTGAACAACCACCAATAGTCAGTGAAAAGAACCCTTGCCCCATCGCGGCCAAAATGAGTTTTCGATCCATTACCTTTTCAAAGTCAGGTATCAAATAGTGTTTTAACCCCTCAATCGCACCGCTTTGAGTCATGATATAGATAAATAGCAGACCAAATAGAACAAATAGTGCTGGCATCAAGCGGGTTGACCACTTTTCAATCCCCTGCTTCACTCCACCTTGAACGATTAATACGGTTAGAACATAGAATGCAATCGTACCGAACAAATTGCGCTCTACGCTAAATCCCTTAAACCAAGCGGTTGCCTGCTCAAACCCCAGAACGTCGGTTATTGCTCCTAGTAAAAAGCAAATTAGCCAACCGCCTACAATGCTATAGAATGCCAATACCGCACTTGGCACACTCAATCCAATCCAACCTACCGTTGCCCCTACTTTTTTACCTAAAGGGTTGCTAGTAAGTGAGCGCATACTATCTACCGGATTTGCCTGACCATATCGACCGATTGCCATTTCAACGACCAACATGGGAAATGCAACCACTAGAATCATCACTAGGTAAACTAGCAGAAATGCACCACCACCATTGCTCGCGGCTTGCGTAGGGAAGCCCCAAATGTTGCCAAGACCTACCGCTGCGCCTGCCGCAGCAAGAATGAAACCGAGACGAGAACCAAAATGCTCACGTGTTTGTGTGTTATTTGTTTGAGCCATACAACCTATTCGCACCAATGAACTAGCTAACTAGTACACAAGTATAAAACACTAGCCAAAACTAAACAATCAACACACATGGGCAGTTCTCAGCGTATTTACAACAAATCAGTCTCAAATGAGCAAAAATCAAACAACAATTCACTATTCCAGTACTCAAGACATAAAAAAGCGCCATACAGGCGCTCTTTATTCAATACAATCGAAAAAGTAAATCGGATTAGATGGTGAAGATTTGGTAATCCTTCAATTGTGGGATCTTATCGTGAAGTTGCTGCTCTTGTTCAGCCATTTGATCAAGAGAATCACAAAAGTCTTCACTTTGTTGCTCAACTTCAGCCGCATGCTCGGCAAGACGTTTAGCAACTCGTTCTTTAAGTTCCGCCATTGAGTTGGCCATTTCAGTTAAGTTAAGTCCACCCTCTGCCTTCATTTTCGCTGACATTGCATCAAAGGCACTCGTAATGAACTCTTCATTAAACAGTGCTTTGGCTTTTTCTAAGTCTTCAGCCCATGTTTCATTTAGCGATCCAAAGCTTTCGGCAGGTAAAACCAAATCACCATTCTTGTAGTATCGAGCTTCAATATCGGCATAAAACTGCTTCATAGCCTCTTTGACGCTATCAAACGCCTCTGGCGCGTCAAAGCTCTCTGCCACATCATCAACAATATCATTCGCGAGTGCTAAGCCATCTTGGGCGATTTGCTTCGCTCTAGGCAAATAGTCATTAATATTCTCTCGATATTGGGCAATAGCTTGTTTCTGGCTATCATCCAACTCAATTTTTTCACCATGAATCGTTAGGCCATTGTCTGCATCGACAACCGCGGTTTCACCACCAACTTGGTGAATTTCAATTCTCTCACCATTCAAGTGAATTTCGTTTTTTAAGTCAACTTTACACTGTGCAGCATAAACTTGGCTGGAAAGTAATAAAGGTAATGTCAGTAATACTTTTTTCATTGTTACCTCTCGAGCAGTTATTGATGCCTACCATAGCAGAAATCGTTTGATGTTTGTCAGCTTATGGTTTCAATCTCGTAACAATGTTCTACACCGGCAACCTTGTAAGTCACTTCCTCTCCAACTTTCTTGGACTTGAGAGCCTGACCTAATGGCGAATCAAACGTTACTAATGTGACGCTCTCATCGTCGATTGACACTTTTAAACCACCCGCACATGGTGAGATAAAAAAGCGTTTGATCTGATCGTCATCGTCCAGTAATGAAATCACACATCCAAGTACCACTTTTTCGGGCTCGATAGGCAAAACAAGTTCTTTCATCACGCGAATTTCTTGTTCACATTCCTGTAAGCGCATTGCCTGACCATGGGCAAGATAAGATGCTTCAAGGGCTAAAGTGTCATACTTATGCTCAGGAACCGTTTCTTCGTCCGTCGCCGATTCAATTGCCCTTTGAACTGAGCTTTGCGCGATTTGCCATTTTCGTTCTAGCAAATCCAGAATAATGCGTTTTAGTTCCAACTTATTCATACTAAAACCATGTTCCAATCATTTTAATGCCCTTAGAATAGAGCTCATTACCCTTTAAAGATACCGGAATCAAGTATTATGTTTAGCCCCAACCAAGAATTCGATCTTCAGCAGACACTCCATCACACCTTTGGTTTCGAATCACTTCGTACAGGGCAGCAAGCGGTTATCGAAAAAGTGATGCAAGGCCAATCATGTGCAGCAATTTTCCCTACCGGTTCAGGTAAATCTCTCTGTTATCAACTTCCCGCTGTCGTCTTGCCTCATCTGACCTTGGTGGTTTCTCCTCTGCTGGCATTGATGAAGGATCAGCTCGCCTTCCTAAGCAGCAAACAAATTCCTGCGGCATCCATTGACTCTAGCCAAACCCGTGAAGAGTCCTTACAGATCATGAATCTGGTAAAACAAGGACATACCAAGGTTTTGATGATTTCTGTCGAAAGGCTGAAGAATGAACGCTTTAGGCAGTTTATTTCCCAAGTACCGATATCTTTGCTGGTCGTCGATGAGGCTCATTGTATCTCTGAGTGGGGCCACAATTTCCGCCCGGACTACCTCAAACTGCCGCACTACCTGAAAGAATTAAACATACCTCAAGTCCTATTGCTTACCGCGACAGCCACACAAACGGTTATCGAGGATATGCAGAGCAAGTTCTCCATTGAACCTGATGATGTTGTTGTCACTGGCTTTTATCGTCCTAATCTCGATATTTCTGTCTCACCATGCTTGGACGAAAACAAGCCTGAAGCGCTACTGAGTTTAATTAAATCAAACTCCAAACTGCCCACCATTGTCTATGTGACCCTGCAAAATACCGCCGAGCAGGTTGCCCGCTTACTGGCTGATAATAACCTTAACGTCAGTGCCTATCATGCAGGCATGGGCAATGAAACGCGTGAGCAGATTCAAAATCAATTTATGCAGGGGCAGCTAGATTGCATTGTCGCAACCATCGCTTTTGGAATGGGAGTGGACAAATCTGATATTCGCCGAGTCATTCACTTCGATCTGCCTAAATCCATCGAAAACTATGCGCAAGAAATAGGTCGAGCAGGACGAGACGGGCATCCGTCCCAATGCGTATTACTCGCGAACCAAAATAGTATCAGCACCTTAGAGAACTTTATTTATGGCGACACACCTGAGACAAGCGAAATAGAGTTTGTCCTCAAACAAGCGATTGACTCATCTCCTCAATGGGAAGTCGTGCTCAGCAGACTCTCGACAGAAAGCAATATTCGTCAGCTTCCTTTGAAAACGTTATTAGTGTACATGGAAATGGAAGGTGTCATCGAGTCACAATACAGCTATTTCGCAGACTATCGTTTTAAGTTTCTCACCGATAAACAAAACATTGTCAATCATTTTGATCCACAACGTAGTGCGTTTATTACCGCGCTATTTAACTGTTCACCCCAAGCTCGCACTTGGTGTCAGGTCGATTTTGAGACCTTATGGCAAGAGTTCCAAGGCGATCGTTCAAGAGCCATAGCCGCACTCAACTATTTCAACGAGAAAGGCTGGATAGAGCTAGAAAGTAAACTGATGACTGAGGTCTATCGAGTTTCGTCAAAAGCCAACACTACCGCTGAACTCGCTGAAAAACTATCCTCTCTGTTTAAAAATAAAGAAACCAATGATGTGAATCGTATTCGCGAACTGCTGGATTTCTTTGAATCAAGTCAATGCCTTAGTGCAAGGTTGGCCAAGTATTTTGGCGATAAACACGCACCTTCCAACTGTAACCACTGTAGTGTCTGTCGTGGCGAAGTCGCACTCTTACCCAAGTTAGTACAACGCGAGACGGATCAAGAACAAGTTCGTGAATGGTTGGTTCAATTGGAAACCAAAGCTCGTGCGCCTTTGTCGCTCAATCTAAGAACGAAATTTCTTTGTGGGATCACTACACCTGTATTTACCAAGATCAAAGCACGCTCTTTAGCTGGGTTTGGTCAACTTGAAGCCATCCCCTTCAGTGAGGTTAGGCTGTGGGTAGAAAGCCTAGATTAAAAAAAACTCAGTTGTTTACTCTGTTCCTCGGGTTTAAGCATCACGCTTAGACCCAGTAATCGGATTTCTCGGTCTTGTTGACGTTTAAGAATGTCATGCAATAGCTGTTTAAAATATTCCAACTCCAACTGCGAGTGAATATGTTCTATCGTCGTTAATTGAAAATCAGCAAATTTAACTTTAATCCCCTGCTTGATGATCGCCTTGTCTGGCGATGCTCTTTCTAGCCTTTGTTCTAATTCAGGAAATAACTTGTCTTCTATGACACGCCAACATTCATCATATGAAAAAATATTTTCGGCAAATGTACGCTCGACCCCAACCGATTTTCTTTCCCTTTCAACCACGACTTCACGATCATCAACACCATGGCTCTTGTTCCACAACGAGGCTCCAAGCCGGCCGAACTTGAGTAGTAAATCGCGATAGTCACTGTTTTTGACGTCTTGCCCTACATACAACCCAGCTTGATGGAGTTTTTCCAGACTCACTTTGCCAACCCCCGGAATTTTCTCTAACGGCAAATTGTCTATCTCACTTTGAACTCTATCCGGAGGAATCACATACTGACCATTGGGCTTATTCATATCGGAAGCAATCTTGGCGAGAAACTTTACTGGCGCGATACCCGCAGATGCCGTTAGCTGTAGCTCATTCCAAATATCACTACGAATAGCTTCAGCAATCAGGGTTGCCGAGCCTTTATGTAAAGGGCAATCCGTCACATCGAGGTACGCTTCATCAAGAGACAGGGGCTCAATAAGTGCTGTGTAACGCGAAAAGATAGCGTGGATCTGTTTTGAAACCGCTTTGTAGATCTGCATTCTTCCCGGTACGACAAGTAACTGAGGGCATAACTGCAATGCTCTAGAGGTTGGCATGGCACTGCGGATGCCGAACTTTCTCGCTTCATAATTGCAGGTACTTAACACGCCACGTTGTTTTTCATGCCCCCCGACGGCGAGTGGCCGTCCACGATATGAAGGGTTATCACGCATTTCCACTGCCGCGTAAAAACAATCCATGTCTATATGTATGATTTTTCGCGTTTTCTTATCCACTTTCGATGACCGGAATAGACTGTACATATAAACAGTATAATAAATCACATATATATCTCAAAGTACAAATTGCCTGCAAATTTGTCCTGTTCGACACTCGCAAGTTTGTTGGATGCAGTTATTATTAATTCTATAGGTAACAAAAGAGGCACCGCTTTGAACAATAAAGTCTTGGTTGTAGAGGATAGTCGCGCTTACCAAAATTTCTTAAAACAGCAGCTCACTACTTTAGGCTGTCATGTCTGCTGTGCAGAATCTTTTGCACAGGCCGAACAGTTATTGCAAAGGGGGTTCTGGACTACATATTGAAAGACAGCATGGCATCCGTCTCCTACCTACTTCCTCTAGCTAAACGGCTTATTAATAACAGCAAACACCATGCCCTCATTGTTGATGACTCAGCGACAGTCCGACGCCATGTGACACAGTTGCTCGAACATCAGTACATTCGCACCACGCAGGCGGAAAACGGTCAAGTTGCACTCGAAAAACTGCAAAGCTGTTCCGATATCACATTTGTTATCACTGATCATGACATGCCGGTTAAAGATGGCATATCCATGACTCGTGAAATGCGCCAGATGTACGATAAGAACCAACTCGCCATCATAGAGCTATCTGGCAACGAATCGAAAACCCTTACCGCCCAGTTTCTAAAAGCGGGAGCGAATGACTTTCTCACCAAGCCATTTAATCAAGAAGAGTTTTACTGTCGAGTTCACCAGTTGCTTGATATGAAGGAAGCAACCGATAAGTTACACAAACTCGCTAATCAAGACGCTCTCACAGGGTTGTGGAATCGAAGATTTCTCTGTAGTCAGGCTTGCTCTGGTTGTCTGCTACGTAACATTGCAATGATTGATATCGACCTATTCGACAATTATGGTCATGACGGGGGCGATGCTGCTCTTAAAACAGTCGCAAATATCCTGAAGATATATTTTCCTGATGATGTCGTGGTGCGTTTTGGTGGGGAAGAGTTTTGTATTCAATCGTGCACGCCATACGATGATTTCATCAATCGCATTGAAAACATGAGACAACGTGTCGAGAAAACCCCAGTAGAGCATAATGGAAATACCATACTTGTTACTGTCAGCATAGGCATAAGTACTATCAGTGGGGACATTCATGACCAAATTAAGATCGCTGATGATCGCTTATATTTGGCGAAGAAGTTGGGACGTAACCGGACTATTTTCACCGACGAAATGTTAAAAAAAACACCAGTCGAGTGACTGGTGTTTTGTATTAGCAGGACGGGACTAAGCGATGCGGTCTTTTTCCCATGCGGCTAGCTTTTCTTGACGGGCCGCTTCACGTGCTTCACGCTTCTTACGTGCATCACATGGCTCAGGACAATTACATACCTTTTCGATACCAACCGCACCTAAGCCACCACAGCTACCTTTAACAACTTTCTTCTGAATGATATAGCCTATGGACATCGCTGCAATCACGACCATAAACACACCAAATGTAATCAAAAATGTACTCATAATGACATGCTCGCTCGAGTTATTATTTATTCGTATAAGGCTTATATGCAGAAGAGGCTAGTTCTTTAAAACCCTCTTCCGTTTTGACGATCATAAGCACAGGAATGTTGTTTTCTTCAGCAATCTGCATGCCTTTCTCTTCGCCTAATACCATCAGTCCAGTCGCTAACCCATCCGCCGTCATAGACGATTGGTCAAGAACCGTTACCGATACAACCTTATGGCTAATCGGCTTACCCGTTTCTGGATTGATAATGTGTGAGTATCGAATTCCGTCATGCTCGAAGTAGTTACGGTAATCGCCGGATGTGGCAACAGCCATATCGCCTGGCTCAATAATGTCTTGAATCGCACGCTCTTCAACCGATGGTTTTTCAATGGCAATTCGCCACGCAACACCTTCACGGTTCAAGCCTTTTAGGCGCATTTCACCACCTACTTCAACCATATAGTTCTGAATGCCTTGCGACTGGATGTAGTCAGCAACAACATCGACCCCCCAACCTTTTGCAATTGTAGACAAATCTACATACAAGTTAGGAATATCTTTCACTAAAGCATCATCATTCACACTCAGATGCTGGATGCCCGTCATTGCTTTACGCGCCGCGAGCTCTTCAGTTGTTGGAACAACCTCCGGTCTGCCTTCTGGGCCAAAACCCCATAGGTTGACGAGTGGACCAACAGTGACGTCCAATGCACCTAAAGTAAGACCGTTAAGTCGAATCGCTTCTTTCACCACTGTCGCTGTTTGAGGTGAAACGGCAAATGCTTCAGCTGACTGACTCTGGTTGAAGCGACTTAATTCGGAGTCTTTACGGTAAGTCGACATTTGGTCGTTAACTTCTTCGAGTAGACGATCAACTTCTTTCTGAATCGCTTCAGGTGTAGGTTGCCCTTCAGCCGAAATATACTTGATATTGTATGTGGTACCCATAGTTGGGCCACTGAGATGGATCTGCTCAACTGGTTTTTCACAACCAGCTAGTACTAACAGAGAAGCAAATGCAACAAGCCACTTTTTCACTTGTTAGACTCCTGTATATTGAGGAACGGGAATAGCGCATACGTTACTTTACAACGTATCGACTATTACCACTCTAAAACAACAATGGCTGACTTTAAGCAGTCAGCCATCTTATATATGTAATTTCAAATACGCTGAAATTTAGCCGCCGAAGTCATCCAGTAGGATATTCTCATCTTCCACACCTAGATCTTTCAGCATACCGATTACGGCTGCGTTCATCATAGGTGGACCACACATGTAGTATTCACAATCTTCAGGAGCGTCATGATCCCTTAGGTAGTTTTCGTACAATACGTTGTGGATGAAGCCTGTGTAACCATCCCAGTTATCTTCTGGCATTGGATCAGACAGAGCACAGTGCCATACGAAGTTGTCATTTTCTGCTTGTAGGCCATCGAAATCTTCTACGTAGAACATTTCACGCTTAGAGCGCGCACCGTACCAGAACGACATCTTACGAGTAGACTTAAGACGCTTAAGTTGGTCGAAGATATGTGAACGCATTGGCGCCATACCCGCACCACCACCGATGAAGACCATCTCGTTGTCTGTATCTTTAGCAAAGAACTCACCAAATGGACCAGAAATAGTACACTTGTCGCCTTCTTTTAGAGACCAGATGAACGAAGACATGATACCTGGTGGTACATCAGGATTATTAGGCGGCGGCGTAGCGATACGCACGTTCAGCATAATAATACCTTCTTCTTCAGGGTAGTTAGCCATTGAGTAAGCACGGATTGTCTCTTCACTTACCTTAGACTCGTAACGGAACAGGTTGAATTTGTCCCAATCTTCACGGTATTCCTTAGGAATATCGTAATCAGCGTATTTAATGTGGTGAGCAGGCGCTTCAATCTGGATGTAACCACCAGCACGGAAAGGTACTGATTCGCCATCTGGAATTTGCAGCTTAAGCTCTTTGATGAATGTCGCTTTGTTATCGTTAGAGATAACTGTACATTCCCACTTCTTAACACCGAAGATCTCTTCAGGTAGCTCGATGTCCATGTCAGTTTTCATTGCAACCTGACACGCTAGACGCTCACCTTCGCGCGCTTCACCTTTAGTAATATGGTCAAGCTCGGTTGGTAGAATGTCGCCACCGCCTGATTTAATTTTTACGCGACACTGACCACATGAGCCACCGCCACCACAAGCAGAAGATACGAATACACCAGCACCTGCTAGAGCACCCAGAAGCTTACCGCCTGGCTGAGTAACGATCGCCAAAGAAGGGTCATCGTTCACAGAAATTGTAATGTCACCTGATGGTACTAGTTTAGATTTAGCGAAAAGAATCACTAAAACTAGCGCCAAAATAATCAGGGTAAACATCACTACACCAAAAATAATAGTATTCATGACTATTCCTTTAATTGCTGCCGTTTACCCGACTTACAGTTGAACACCAGAGAAAGACATAAAGCCTAACGCCATAAGACCAACTGTGATGAACGTAATACCAAGACCGCGTAGACCTGGAGGTACATCAGAGTACTTCATCTTCTCGCGGATACCTGCTAACGCAACGATAGCTAGCATCCAGCCCACACCAGAACCAAAGCCGTAAACAACAGATTCAGCAAAGTTGTAGTCACGTGTAACCATGAAAGACACGCCACCAAAGATTGCACAGTTTACTGTGATCAGCGGTAGGAAGATGCCTAGCGCGTTGTACAGAGGTGGGAAGAAACGGTCTAAGATCATTTCTAAAATCTGTACAAGTGCTGCGATTACACCGATAAAGGTGATGAAGTTCAGGAAGCTAAGGTCCACGCCTTCAACTAACGCATTCTCTTTAAGAATGAAAGTGTAAAGCAGGTTGTTCACAGGTACTGCTACTGTCAGTACAAATACAACCGCAACACCAAGACCGAAAGAGGTCTTAACTTTCTTAGATACCGCAAGAAACGTACACATACCTAAGAAGAACGATAGTGCTAAGTTTTCGATGAAAATCGATTTAACTAGCAAGCTAATGTAATGTTCCATGACGTCCTTACTCCTTCGCTTCTACTTGTTCTGGTTTCAGAATACGGATTGCCCAGATTAGGAAGCCGATTAGGAAGAATGCTGATGGCGCTAGAAGCATCATACCGTTTGGTTGGTACCAACCGCCGTTGCTTACTAGAGGAAGCACTTCCATACCGAACAGTTTGCCTGAACCAAACAGTTCACGGAAGAAGCCAACAGTGATAAGAACGAAACCGTAACCAAGACCGTTACCGATACCATCGATTAGAGATGGGATTGGCTCAGACTTCATTGCGAATGCTTCAGCACGACCCATTACAATACAGTTTGTAATGATTAGGCCTACGAATACCGATAGCTGCTTAGAGATATCGTATAGGTAAGCTTTTAGCACTTGGTCTACCACGATTACTAGCGATGCGATGATCGCCATTTGGACGATGATACGCACACTGTTTGGAATGTGGTTACGGATTACTGAAACGAAGAAGTTAGACAGTGCAGTTACAAAGATAACCGCTAGTGTCATTACAAAAGCCGTTTCTAGTTTGGTGGTTACTGCCAGAGCAGAACAAACACCAAGAACCTGAAGCGCGATTGGGTTGTTATCCAATACCGGTGCTAACAGACTCTTCTTAACGTTTTGTGCGCTAGACATTAGTTCAGACCTCCGTCACGAACTTTTGCTAGGAATGGACCAAAGCCCATATCGCCTAACCAGAAATCAAATGTACCTTGAACACCGTTACCTGTTAGTGTCGCACCTGATAGGCCATCAACACCGTGTTCAGAACCGGCTGGGGCACCACCTTTAACAACTTTGATAGCTGGCTTGAAGTTTTCATCATAAAGCTTCTTGCCAATAAATTGATCACGCCAAGATGGGTTCTCAACTTCACCACCAAGTCCAGGAGTTTCACCCTGCTCGTAGTAAGTGATCGCAGATACCGTGTTACCGTCAGTTTCAACCGCAACAAATGCATACATCATTGACCAAAGACCATTACCATGTACCGGTAGGATGATCTTAGATACAGCGTCGCCATCTTTCACTAGGTATACAACACCTGTGTTAGCACGACGTAGGATCTTAGCTTTGTCTTGGTCAGCTGTTAGCTTGATAGACTCTGCTGGATCTTTTGCTGCTTTACGCTGATCGTAAGTTGCAGCATCGCCGTCAACAAACGCACCAGTTTCAAAGTTAACTAGGCGCGGTTCGATGAACTCAGCAAATAGCTCAGGTACTTTTTTACCCTCAGCTTCAATGCCAGCTACTTCAACGATCTTAGTTTGCTTATCTAGTACAGCGTTAGCTTTTTGCTTGTCGCGTAGACCCACGGCTGCTGTTGATACGATGATTGAACAAACAAGGCTCAACCCGATAACAACACCCAGCGTCTTTTTAATGCTATCGTTATTACTTGCCATAGCGTGCTTGTCTCCGCTTGATGTTCTTCTCGATAACTATGTGGTCTAACAGAGGTGCAAACAGGTTCGCAAATAGGATCGCCAGCATCATACCTTCTGGGTACGCTGGGTTTACTACACGAATCAGAACACACATCGCGCCGATCAGCGCGCCGTACCACCATTTACCTTTGTTAGTAAATGAAGCCGATACAGGGTCTGTTGCCATAAAGAACATACCGAATGCAAAACCACCTAGGACTAGGTGCCAGTGCCATGGCATGTTGAACATTGGGTTAGTGTCAGAACCGATCACGTTGAACAGGGTTGCTGTTGCAATCATACCGATCATTACACCTGCAATGATGCGCCAAGAAGCGATTCGCATGTAAACGATCATCGCTGCACCGATCATCAGTGCGAGTGTTGAAACTTCACCAATTGAACCAGGAATGTTACCGATGAATGCGTCCATCCAAGTGATTGGAGCGCCTGTCACTGCATTAACCAGTGCACCGTTACCACCTTGAGCCCACTGGCTTAGTGCGGTTGCACCAGAGAAGCCATCAGCTGCAGTCCATACTACGTCACCTGAGATTTGCGCAGGGTAGGCGAAGAACAGGAACGCACGGCCAGCAAGAGCTGGGTTTAGGAAGTTACGACCCGTACCACCAAAGATCTCCTTAGCAACAACAACACCAAAGGTAATACCTAGTGCCGCTTGCCATAGAGGAAGTGTCGGTGGAACGATCAGTGCAAACAGGATAGAAGTTACAAAGAAACCTTCGTTAACTTCGTGCTTACGCACCATACAGAACAGCACTTCCCAGAAACCACCAACGATAAATACCGTTGCGTAGATTGGTAGGAAGTAAGTTGCACCAAGCATCATCTTACTGCCAACGCCAGCATCAGCCGCTAAAGTGCCGCCAAGCATTTCCGTTAACCAGTAGTGCCAGTTACCAGCAACAACCGCTGCTAGCTGATCACCAGCGTACATGTGATTTAGTGCTGCAATAGCTTGGCCACCTGCGTTGTACATACCCCAGAACATTGCTGGGAATACCGCAAACCAAACCATGATCATGATGCGTTTTAGGTCAACGCTATCACGAACGTGCGAGCTTTTCTTTGTCACTAGACCAGGCGTGTAGAACAGAGTCGCTGCTGCTTCGTAAAGCGCAAACCACTTCTCATGTTTACCACCAGGCTCAAAGTGATGCTCGATGTCTTCAATAAACTTTTTAAGACCCATGGAAAATTACCCTTCCTTCTCAATGATATCTAGGCATTCACGTAGTAACGCACCGTACTCGTACTTACCAGGACACACAAAGGTACACAATGCTAAATCTTCTTCGTCTAGTTCAAGCAAACCTAGTGCGATAGCACTATCCGTATCACCTGCACATAGATCACGAAGTAGCAGAGTAGGCTCCATATCAAGAGGCATTACGCGTTCGTAGTTGCCAATTGGAACCATAGAACGGTCACTACCATTCGTTGTCGTTGTCATGTTGAACAACTGACCTTTGAATAGATGACCAAGGAATGAGCGAGTAATCGAGAACTTGTTCTTGCCAGGAGTAGCCCAACCGAACAGCTCTTTTTCGCGGCCTTCACGTAATACAGAAACCTGCACGTGGTAACGACCAAGGTAAGCGTGAGGACCAGTTGCATGAGTACCTGTTAGTACTGAACCAGAAATCACACGAACTTCACCTGGCATTAGCTCGCTATCTGTTACGTCTTCTAGGCTTGCACCAATAGAAGTACGAACTAGACGAGGGTTATTCACCACTGGACCAGCCAGAGAGATAACACGGTCAGTGTAAAGTTCACCAGTTAGGAACAACTTACCAAACGCAATAACATCTTGGTAGTTGATGCTCCACGCCACATTTTCTGCATTCACGGGGTATAGGAAATGCATGTGGGTGCCAGCGAGACCTGCTGGGTGAGGGCCATCAAATACATGCTCTTCAACATTAGACTGAGAAGAACGAGGAAGACTTGTACCAGATTTACATACGTAAACCTTGCCATCAGTCAGAGTCGAAAGCACATCTAAACCAGCAACAAACGCTTCTTGTTGCTCATTGATGATCAACTCAGGCTGAGCCGCTAAAGGATTAGTATCCATAGCAGTTACGAAAATAGCCTTCGTAGAAGATTCGATTGCAGGAACCTTGCTGAACGGACGAGTACGTAAAGCAGTCCAAAGACCTGAGTCAACAAGCTGAGTTTTAACCGCTTCACGGTCAAGACCTGCTAGTTGGCCAGCTTCAAACTTATCGAATGTCACCTGCTCTTCACCTGCAACTTCAATCACAATAGACTGAAGCACACGCTTAGCGCCACGGTTAATCTCGATCACTTTACCAGCTGCTGGTGAAGTAAATTTCACTCCCGGATTCTTCTTATCTTCAAAAAGAACTTGAGCTTTCTTTACTTCATCGCCTACGCGGACATGCATAGTAGGACGCATGCCGACGTACTCTTCGCCAAGCAAGGCGACTTTTTTGATGGTCTTACCATCATTAATCACCTGGGTAGGAGTTCCTGCGATAGGAAGGTCCAAACCCTTCTTTATTGTAATCATACGCACTTGCACTACTTTTATCGGGAAAAAGATTCTTTGATTGCGTAACTTTTAGACACGACACTAGTGTCCGGTTTCGGTGCTGTTTTAAACACCAAAATCGCAACATCCTATTAAAAATCTCGTCACAAGAAATCGGCGAGATTTATCAGGTGCGGTAGTTTAGCATCTTTTAGGAAGTTGATGCCATGACCAATGCAGGGAATAAGGTACATATTTCGAAGGAATTGAGTTTAAAAGACTAAGGAATAGTCATAAGTTTGAGCCATCGCACAAACAGAAATAGCCGCAAAAAGAGTAATGACACTACATATTCACATCGTGAAACAATCTTATTTAAAACTAACCACTGTATTTATTGTTTCTATGTTGTTAACAATACCTTTTTTGGACTAACTAAAAAGGGCAGCCATGCTACCCTTTTTCAGCAGTTATTTGTCACCACCCATACACATAGGGCTGTCCGGCGCGATTTGATTGTGTTGCTGCCATTCGTGCTCTGTGTAGGTGTGCATCGATAACGCATGTATGTAGTTTGCCAGTTCCTCAGCCAGTGTTTGATTCACTTGACGGTGGCGAGCAATCAGCCTTAATCCCTCAAACTTCTCACTCACAATCACCACTTTAAAGTGGCTTTCTGAACCGGCTGGCACATTGTGCATATAGCTCTCGTTAACAACACTTAGGTAACTAGGTTCAAATGTATCTGTAAGTTTGCTTTCTATTATTTCCTGAAGCATTGCACTTTACCATCAGACTAAACAACATAATGGGCTAGATAATAGTCGCCTTAAGCGAAAAGCTAAAGGTTTTAGTTTTCACGACCGCAGCGTTTTGCGACAATTCCCCCAATGACCGATAACCTTGCGTTGCTATTATGATCACTGAGCTTTCACTGCATGAGCGAACCCTTTCTTTATTCCGATACCCAAAGAGAAACAACGAAACTCTTCAGGCATGGGATGCGGGAGACGAATACCTAATCAACCATGTTGAAGATATGGGACTAGAGCCCAACCAGCATATCTTAATCGTCAACGACAACTTTGGAGCACTCAGTTGCTGGTTTAGTGACAAACATCGCATCACTATGATGAGTGACTCGTTTATTTCTCAGCAAGGTACTCTTGCAAACATGCAACACAATCAGTGCCCTAGCGTCGGCTTCATAACAACTATGGATGAAGTACCAGCCGATGTAGATTTGGTTTTGATTCAGTTACCCAAAAGCAATAGGCACTTAATTTGGCAACTCAGTCAGTTGCGTCAAACACTGAACGAGACAATTCCTGTTATTGCTGTCAACAAAGCAAAAGAGATCCACTCCTCGACACTTAAGCTTTTCGAAAAACATTTGGGTGAAACAAAAACCTCACTTGCTTGGAAAAAACACCGTCTAGTCTTTAGCTCAGCAAATAACGCTAATGCCACCCAAGTCTCTGCCAATACTCAATGGTCAGTAGAAAAAGAGAACATTACGCTAAACAATCTACCAAATGTCTATTCAGGAGAAAGCTTAGATTTGGGTGCGCGCTTTATGCTTGAGCACTTACCAACAAACCAAAATCTTAAACATGTGGTCGATCTAGGTTGTGGTAATGGTGTCCTTTCCGTAAAAATGGGGCAATTAAACCCACAAATTAAATTAACCTGTGTTGATGAGAGCTTTATGGCGGTCGAGTCGGCTCGGCAAAACCTCCTGACCAATCTTGGTAGTGATAGAGAAATAGAGTGCGTTGCGAATAACTGTTTAGATGGAATGACGGCGAGCGATGTGGATATGGTCATGTGTAATCCCCCATTTCATCAGCAGCAAGCTATCACCGATCATATTGCATGGCAGATGTTCTGTGATGCAAAGCAAATTCTTACTGTTGGTGGGCAATTATTAGTTATCGGTAACCGTCACCTCGGCTACGATGGAAAGCTATCTAGGCTATTTGGTAAGTCAAACGTCAAAGTGGTCGCTGCCAATAAGAAATTTGTTATTTTACAAGCGACTAAATAGTCCTCTATTATCTGTTTACGTTTGTATAAGCTCGCAGAGTTACAAAGAAAGGAAATTACAATGAGAAAACTGGTTCTAGTCGCGTCAATGGCACTACTTACTGCGTGTTCAGCTCCGCAGCAAGAGCAAATTAATTTTATGCCTAAAGCTGTCCTTAGCAACAGCAATCTGGTTCAAGGTGCGGCATTTACGCTAACCAGTAAAGACGTGCGTTCTGCACAATACGTTGCTCTTGTCGATAGCGGTCGTTCAAATATTGAACCGATTCATTCTAAACAAAACATACGTATCTCAATTGAAAATGCGCTATTGGAGCAATTCCAGTCACAAGGTTTCCGCAGTACCGTCAATAGTGAAAGCTCAATTGAAGTCGAAGTTCAAGAAGCCTTAGTGTCCGTTCAGCACACTGTGATGGAAAACCAGATGGATGGTAAGGTAGTCATTGAAATTACGGCTGAAACACCACAAGGTAAACTGGTTAAGACCTACACTGGTACAGCCAAGCGCACGGGGGCGCTCAGTGCTTCTAACGAAGAAATTGAAGTTGTTCTTAATGACGTCATCAACTTAGTTCTTCAAGAAGTGGCCAACGACCGTGAACTTCAGAACTACATGCAGGAGCGTTTCTAATGTTGAAAATGACATTTGCCTCACTCGCATTAGTCAGTTCACTTGCGCTAGCGGGTCCGAAGGTAGAATTTGAAACAAACCTAGGCTCTTTTACAGTCGAGCTAAATGAAAACAAAGCACCGATTACCGTTGCTAACTTTATTAAGTATGTCAACGATGGCAGCTATGTCGGTTCTCAGTTCCATCGAGTCATTCCTGGCTTTATGGCTCAGGGAGGAGGTTTTGATGAGAATATGAACCCCCTACCGACATACGCTCCGATCAAAAACGAAGCGTATAACGGGCTTAAAAATGATAGTGCGACCATTGCCATGGCACGTACTAATAACCCGGATTCAGCGACTCGACAGTTCTTTATCAATTATAACGACAATAGCTTCTTGGATTATGATCAACGTCCACCTGGCTACGCTGTATTTGGCAAAGTGACTCAAGGGTTTGACGTTATCCAAACTATGGCGAGCAAGCCAACAACAACCAAAGGGCGCTACCGCGATGTACCAGTAGAACCCATCATTATCACCAAAGCCACACTCATCAAATAATCATATTAGGCTCTACTTTGTTAGAGCCTTCTGTTTTCTTGCTGACCAAACACTCAAACAAGGATTTGTGTATGTCTTCAGACTCTCCTTCTATGTCTTGGCTAGAGACGATTCGCAGTTATATGGACAAGCGCCTAATGTGGGTATTTATGCTTGGCTGTTCGAGCGGCTTTCCTTGGGTTCTGATCGGTTCAAATATGTCAGGTTGGTTAAAAGACGCCGGACTCACACGTGCAGCAATAGGCTACTTTGGTAGCGTATTTGCCGTTTACGCCATTAATTTCCTGTGGGCACCACTCGTTGACCGAGTCCGTATTCCTCTTCTGCATGCAATGCTCGGACAGCGAAGAAGTTGGGTCTTTGTTTGTCAATCAATCGTGCTAGTTTGTACCCTATTAATAGCCGGTGTCGACCCATCACAAAACCTAATGCTCACTTCAATGCTTGCTCTGGGTATCGCTATCTCGTCGGCAACTCAGGACATCGCCATTGATGCCTTTCGTATCGATACATTCCCTAAATCAGAGCCCTCTAAATTGCCACAAGCGTCAGCGATGGCGGTTATCGGTTGGTGGACGGGCTATTCGGTGCCAGGTTACTTAGCTTTTATCAACGCTGACTCTATTGGCTGGAATGGGGTTTACTATGGAATGGCGGCGATTGTCGTCCTATTAATGATTTTCACGCTCTTAGTTGGTGAACCCAAAACTCAACGTGACGCGTTGCAAGCGCAAGCCGAACAACGTCACAGTAAAGTCGTTGGCAATCGTATCGTCGCATGGATCACGGTCACTGTCGTTGAACCTTTCCTCGATTTCTTCAGAAGTAACGGATTTAGAGTCGCAATCACCCTACTACTGTTTGTTTTCCTCTTTAAGATTGGAGAAGCTTTCTTAGGTCGAATGTCGATTACCTTCTATAAAGAAGTAGGCTTTACTAACGAGCAGATTGGTTACTATTCAAAACTGATTGGTTGGGGGCTCACAATTGTGTTCACCTTGATCGGCAGTATGGTTAACGTGAAGTTCGGTATCGTACGTGGCTTAATGATCGGTGGTATTGCCATGGCGTCAAGTAACCTCATGTTTGCTTGGATAGCAAAAGTAGGGCCGAGCGAGCAATTATTCTTAGCCACTTTGGTTGTCGATAACTTCACTTCTGCATTCTCAACCGTTGCCTTTGTGTCATTCTTGACAGTGGTCACAGGTCAAGCGTTCTCTGCTACTCAGTACGCTTTACTCGCCTCTTTAGGCAACTTCGGTAGAACAACACTCGCCTCTTTCTCGGGAGAACTGGTTGACTACCTCAACGACTGGTCAACCTTCTTCGTCCTGACGGCACTGATGGTAATACCGAGTTTGATTATGCTCTATTCGTTGCGTCATTATTTCACGGATATGTTAAACAGAGCTCAGCAGAGAGATTCTCAACAGGCAGATCAACAGGACACAGCACAACAATAAAAATAAAGGCTTGGTTTCTCACCAAGCCTTTTTTCTCGCATCTATTTTCTGACTAGGGATAAAGCCCCTTACCAAATAAGTTGAATACTCTGGCGACACCTTGAGTGAATATCATCGGCTGTGTGAGTACAGTCAAACACAAACAATCTTCACCCTGTTTAGTGTATGGACTGTGTTTTACTGTTCCATCTTTGAACAAGAAGTCCCCCACTCCATAGTGCCCATCTTCATCGCTAAAGCTACCGTGAAGAACCAAGGTCGACTCCGTGCCTTTATGAGTGTGCTGGGGAATAGCCACATTTTCGCTAATGTACATCAGGTTAATTCTAGCATCTGGCGAGATATCTATTGCCGCGCTAAATACCTTGCCTCCATAGCTCTTCCAATCACTGATCCGGTCTCTAAAACGCGATAGCGACAGAGGAAGACGAAAAGACTTGCCATTCACTTCAACAAACGTCGGCATACGAGGAAGCCTCATAGGGTCACTGTTTTGCTCAAGAGCGACAATTTTGTCGAACATAGCATCGAAGTCATCTTTGACGCTAATATCGCTCGCCACTAGCTCTTCGCCGTATAGCTGTTCAAACCCGTTAACTTGGCTTCGACAGCGTGGACAACTTTCGATGTGGGTGGCTATCGTAAAAGCGCTCACATCATCCAACGTGCCTTGAGCGTATGCTTGCAAAACGGATGCATCTGGATGGTAACTCATAGTGTATCTGCCTCTATCGAAATTCGAAGTTTCTCTACTGCTAAGCGCAACCGTGACTTAACCGTTCCAAGGGGAATATCAAACATCTCTGCGACTTGCTGATGCGGTAACTCTTCCAAGTAAACTGCCTGTACGACTTTGCGTTGCGATTCCGGCAGCAAATCCAAATATTTAACCACCTGTTGTTTAAGTAGTTCGGCCTCAGGAGAATAATGTTCCACCATATCTGGCGGACAATAATCATTAGGCCAAAGGTCCTCAGAATGTATATGCGCATCCCTACCTTTCTGTTTGCGCAAAATGTCAAAACAAAGGTTACGCGCTATCGTAAAAATCCATGTAGAAAGCGAACTCTTACTGCTATCAAATAACGCGCTTTTTTGCCATACGGTTGTCATCGCTTCTTGAACGACTTCTACGGCAATCTGCTCATTGCCCATATGCCTGAATGCAAATTGCTTGAGACGTGGAGAAAAATGACTAAAAACCAATGCAAACGCATGTTTGTCCTGCTGTTTCACTTTTTCCATACACTCAGCCCAATCTGCTTTAGTGAAAGCTTGGCTATCTGAATTGGCCATTTCGATATCCTTAAACGGTGCCCTTAGACAGTGTATACGCTTCAATTCATGGAAAGATCATTTAGCTATTGGCTAAAGAGCGCTTTATTTAAAAACTGTATCGCCTCACGGCAATCACGCGCAGCAGCAAGATGATCAAACTGGCCTTTGGACAGCGGCAATATCTCAAGCCATCTTTGACTAACCCAGCTTGCATCATCCAGAAACTTTTGGTCATACAAGTTGCTCACTTCGGGAAAACGCTCATAAACCTGCGCGAGATGCTGAGCGACAGACTCCGTCTCGATACTAAGCTGTTCAACCTGCCAGTTGGGTAGCTTAGTCACTTTCGCATAGCGAAGACCATCATATTCAACACGCACCTGATCTATCTCGAATCTTTCCAATCCTGTCACTGTGATTCCTAATAGACCCGCGTCTAGCACTTCAAAATCGACGATTTGTGCCAGCGTCCCGATCTTAGATAGCTCATTTTCACCAGACTCTTTCGCCTTTTCAAACATACAGATGCCAAAAGTGCCATCCGCACGCATCGCTTGAGAGACTAAACGTTTATATCTCGACTCAAAAATTCTTAGTCGCATTTTTCCCTCAGGGAGAACTATTGAACTTAGAGGGAAAAGCATTACTTCGGCCATATAAAATCACTCCCAACCATTTTATTAACAGTTACGTTACAGGTCGCAAAAGCGATCATTAACCGAATATGTTGAATAGTTGATAGACATTAAATTTAGAGTGAACGCTTGCGTAATCGATACCTGTTTCACTTTTTGTGCAACGGGATGAAAGTTCCATTGGAACGTTATTTTTTGCCTGTTAATGAGATGCAGATCAGCTGTTTTATGTTTTTTCACATCATTTGAACATGGATTTTGAGATTTTTATCGATATTATTCACATCCATTAAGCACAGCTAAGATTGTGCAACTAAGTAAATATCGAACAAATATTGAAATTAACAAACATAGAGAGTTCCCACTATGCGTAAATCACTTTTAGCTCTAGGTGTTGTAGCAGCAATGTCTGCACCGGCTATCGCTGCTGACTATTCAGACGGCGACATTCACAAAAACGACTACAAATGGATGCAGTTCAACCTAATGGGTGCATTCAATGAGAAACCAGGTAACTCAACTCATGATTACATGGAAATGGAGTTTGGCGGCCGTTCTGGTATCTTCGACCTATATGGTTACGTTGACATATTTAACCTAACAAGTGACTCTGGTAGCGATAAAGCTAATGCAAGCAGCAAAATCTTCATGAAATTTGCTCCTCGTATGTCTCTAGACGCAGTAACGGGTAAAGACCTATCTTTTGGTCCTGTGCAAGAACTATACGTTGCTTCAGAGATTACTTGGGATGGTGCGACCTCTAAAGTAGACGCGTTCGCTGTAAACCAACAAAAAATTGGTTTGGGCTCAGACGTAATGGTTCCATGGTTAGGCAAAATGGGTCTTAACCTATACGGTACATACGACTCAAATAAGAAAGACTGGAATGGTTTCCAACTATCAACAAACTGGTTTAAACCTTTCTACTTCTTTGAGAACGGTTCATTCATCTCTTACCAAGGTTACCTAGATTTCCAATTTGGTCTAAAAGACGAATACTCTACTTCTAGCACTGGTGGTGCAATGTTTAACGGTATCTACTGGCACTCTGACCGCTTTGCAGTTGGTTACGGCCTGAAAGCATACCAAGACGTTTACGGTATCGAAGATACAAAAGCATTTCGTTCTTCTGGCGTAGGTCACTACCTAGCAGTTACTTACAAGTTCTAATTGAACTCATAAGTAAAAGCATTCGAAATGGCACCTTAGGGTGTAATGCTTGTCAGTTAAGAAGCATTTAACACCTTTTTGAAGGCCTAGTCGCGTAGCGACTGGGCCTTCTTTTTACCACTCTTGGGTAGCTCCTATCTCGCCTTTCTGGCAGCGTAAAACTCTCAGCCATATCGAGTATGTAGTTCAT